>JBEGUP010000178.1:0-4334 GCA_041178825.1 Pseudomonadota bacterium
TTCAAAATTTTATAACAACCAAGGCGTTTTTTATCAAAATGTAAAATCTATTGCAACCAGTCTCAAAGCTAAAAAACTTGATGTAGAAGTATCTGATTCAGATATGATAGATATCAAAAAACAAATTCAAGTTGCAGAAGCTAATGCTAAGACAAGTGATTTTATTTATTGCGGGCCCTATGCAAAAATTTATATGGTTGCTTATTTATACAACAGGAAAAATGTTTACTTTGATCGATTAAGGGATATCAGCCTTGTTGAATGCGAAGAGAGTGCAACTAAGGTGAATAAATATGTTGTTTATATTCAATAAAAATTGGATCATTGCAATTGCTTTGATATTTTCAAGTGCATACGCCTTTGCTCGTCCTGCAGGTGGTGCTTTAAATTGGACCATGATCAACGTCAACTACGCACCGCAGCAGGGCGATGCGCATTTGATTCAAACGGATACGGGTAAGAGTATTTTGATTGATACGGGGCATTATTGGGCTGCTGAAAACACCATGATTCCTTATCTTCAAACTAAACGCATTGTAGTATTGGATCAGGTGTTCATTACGCACCCACACAAAGACCATTACGCGGGGTTACTAGGTATTGTTAAAAATGGGATAAAAATTAAAGAGGTATTTTTCAATCTGCCGGATCGTGCTGTTTGCGATGCTGAAATTCCCTGGGGCTGCGATTATGCGGAAATTTTGACTTACCACCAATCGCTTAAAAGCAGTGGCGTTAAAGTGAGTGAAGCCAAAGCTGGCATGGCGTTTGAGATTGGTTCGGACGCAAGCCTTGAAATTTTATATGCCTATGATGGCGTCAACACGCCAGTTGGGCGCACGGATATTAATGATATGTCGCTGATTATGAAGCTGCGAAACGGGACGCAAACAGCATTATTTACAGGGGATTTGAACAACAAAATGGGTGAGTATTTGGCCAAAGAGGGTAAAAATCTAAAGGCGGACATTTTGAAACTGCCACACCACGGCACAGAAGGTGCTGCGCCGGATTCATTTTTCGAAGCAGTTTCACCCCTAGTGGCCATGGTGCCCAGCCCAGCTTTGCTGTGGTGCAGCGCACGCAGCGCGCGTATGAAAACTTGGTTTGACGGGCGGCAAATTCCTACTTATGTGAACGGTTTTGCGGGTCATGTGCAAGTTCAAATGAAGGCGGATAGCTTTAAAGTGGTGCAGCAAAAGTTAAAGCCTAAAGTATTGTTCCCGCGATGTCCCGTTATTGATTAGCACATGCCGACGCTATGCAAAAATTTACCCCAACCCTAGCCTGTTTTTTATAACTTCTATGATGTTAGATAACGGGTCAGGCCGCAACGATAGGGTTGGTAATGCAGATCTTGTGCAGCGTTTGAAGCTGCAAGAAAAGCTGATTGAAGACTTGAAGGCATCCAGCAGTTGGCGCTTGACTTCCCCTTTGCGCTGGTTAAGCCGTGTTGCGAGCGGTTTTGCGCATCAAGCACCGGTTAAAAATAAGACGCTTTCATCGCCAGTGCGACAAGACTATGTAGAATGGGTGCGGCAATTTGATTCGCTTGATGCGGAAGTAAGCGCCAACTTAGTCGAGCAAAGCTTTGGTTTCGCGCATGTGCCGTTGTTTTCAGTCTTGTTGCCCGTCAATACCGTTAAGATTGACGAATTACGCGCTACCATGGACTCTGTCCGCCAGCAACTCTACCCGCATTGGGAGCTGTGTATCGCCATCGGTACAGAGGCGTCTGCCGACGTGCATGCGCTGCTGAAGGACTATGCGCAGGTGGAGCCGCGTATCAAAATAGAAGCAGGCCGTACCACCGACATGGCGCAGCTGGGCAACCATGCGTTGGCCATGGTGAGCGATCATAGTAATTGGGTTATCAGCTTTAATGCTATTTTTAATATAGCTGCTAAGACAATGAATATGCTGGCTAGAGCCATAAATGAGCATGAAAATAGCCAGATCATCTATACGGATGCAGATGTGCTGGATACGCAGGGGCAGCGCACAAAGCCCGACTTCAAGCCCGACTGGAACCTGGATCTGCACCTGTCGCGCAACCTGATCGGTTGCTGTGGCGTTTACCGCACGGCTTTGGTGCAGCAGGTGAGGGGCTATCTGGCAGGGATGGCTGAGGCGATGGATTTTGACCTGTCGCTGCGCTGTTTGGAGCATGTCACAGCCGATCAGATTGTGCATCTGCCCTATGTGTTGTTTCATGGCGCGCCCGCTGTAACAACCAGCCACGCGGCCAGTAGCGTCGGTGTGCAAGCCTTGAATGCGTATTTTTCACGTGAGCACATTGCCGCCAGTGCTGAAAACATAGTCCACGGCTATCGCATCCATTACGCATTGCCTAAGGCCTTGCCGCTGGTCAGCTTGATCATTCCCACCCGCAATGGCTTGGCGCTGTTGCACCGGTGTATTGACAGTATTTTGCAAAAAACCAGCTATGCCAACTTTGAAATCATCATTGTTGACAATGGCTCGGACGAGCATGCGACGCTTGATTATTTCAAGTCTTTAGCCAAGCAAGAAAACATACGTATTTTGCGTATTGATGCACCTTTTAACTATTCAGCGTTGAACAACACCGCCGTTAAAGTGGCTCGTGGTGAGTTGATTGCTTTGGTGAACAATGACATTGAGGTTATTTCATCCGATTGGTTGAATGAGATGGTAAGCCATGCGTTGCGCTCAGGTGTGGGGGCGGTGGGCGCTCGTCTGCTGTATCCAAACGGTACGCTGCAGCATGGTGGCGTGGTGTTGGGTTTGGGCGGTGTGGCGGGGCATGCGCATATGGGGCTTGCACGCGATCAGCTCGGCTATCAAGGACGCACGACTTTGACGCAAAGTTTGTCGGCGGTTACCGCTGCATGTTTGGTGGTTAAAAAATCAATTTTTGAAGCTGTCGGCGGTTTAAATGAGCAAGACTTGGCGGTTGCTTTCAACGACGTTGATTTTTGTCTGCGTGTGCGGGAGGCTGGTTACCGCAATGTTTGGACGCCGTTTGCCGAGTTGTATCACCATGAATCTGCCTCGCGCGGGTATGAAGACACGCCAGAAAAGCAGCAGCGATTTGCTAAAGAAGCGTCATACATGTATCAGCGCTGGGGCATATTACTGCAGGCTGATCCAGCCTATAGCCCTAACCTGACATTGCAGGCTGACGATTTCAGCTTAGCGTGGCCGCCACGTGTGCCGCCTTTGACGAAACCTATCACGCTGCAGCCCGGCCAGCCGCTCTTGTCTAGCAGGCTTGCTCGGCTAGTGATAGGCAAATTCCGCGTTGCTTACTTTGCCGAAAATGTTCACAGCAGCACCTTCAGATACCGTGCGGTCAATATGGCGGCGGTTTTGAATGAGGAGGCAAGTGCCGGTGAGGCGCAGACTTGTGCGGCGTGTTTTTTCTCGGGTGATTTACCGTATGCAGCGCAGATTGTTAAAAATGCAGATTTATTGGTGATTAGCCGTGCGCGGTATGACCCAGGATTGGCGGCGCTGGTGCAAGCATTCCAGATGCAAGGCAAGCGTGTTCTGTTTGATATTGATGATTTGGTGTTTGATACGCAGGTGATTGAATTGATTATCAGCACCGCAGGGCAACCAGCCAGTGACGAGGTTTTGAATTATTGGTACGGCGTGGTGGGGCGCATGGCGCAGGCACTGCGTTTATGCGACGGAGTGATCACCACCAATGCGTATTTGGCCAACCGCATTAAGAAATTTATCGATTTGCCTGTGCGCATCATTCCTAATTTTGCAAATGCTGCTCAGATGGCAGTTTCCGCCCCGCTGTACAAGCGCAAATGGGGTAGCGGTTCTGAGTTGAAAGAAGAGCGCATAAGTTTGGGCTATTTCAGCGGCTCGGCTAGCCACAATGGCGATATTGCGCTTATTGCGCATGCTTTGGAGCGCGTCATGGCGGCAGATACACGTATTGATTTGGTGCTGGTGGGGCATATCGATTTAGAGCAGGCTTTTGGTGCACGGTTTGGTGGGTATTTAAAAGGGCATCTGGCGAATAGGCTGACTGTGCATCCGTTTGTCGATTTCATAGCGCTGCAAGCATTGATTGCAGATGTGGACTTCAACCTAGTGCCATTACAAACGAACGAATTTACACACTGCAAGTCTGAACTTAAATATGTGGATGCCGCCAATGTGGGCACGCTCACCATTGCGGCCAGCGGCGCGTACACCTTCACACCAGTGGCCAACTACGCGGGTGCCATCCCTGTGGCCACCTACACCGTCACGGACGGCCAGGCGGCGCCGAACACGGCCAGCGCGACCCTGACCCTGACCATGGGCGCCAACACCGTGCCCGACGCGATCAA
>JBEGUP010000179.1:0-4315 GCA_041178825.1 Pseudomonadota bacterium
ATGCAAAGCCATTCACTTACGTTAAAATTAACGAAAAACCTGTCCATAATGGTGGAAGACATAATATGCAAACAGCTCAAACCCAATTCAACATCCAAAATTTGCAAGCTTCTTGGCAAGCTTTTGATGCGATGGCGCACCTTCGCCCTATTCACTCTGACGCTGATTTTGAACGCATGTCCGCGATGATGAATGCACTGTTGGACGATGTGGGCGATGATGAAGAGCATCCGTTGTCTGGCTTGCTCAAATTAGTCAGTGATTTGATCTACCGCTACGAGCAAACGCATCACGCTATTTAGGCAGCAGCACCCAAAGACGTGCTGCGGTTTTTGATGGATTCGCGTGGACTCAAGCAAGATAATTTGTCTACCCTTTTGCCACAAAGCAACCTATCGGCGATCTTGGCTGGAAAGCGCAAAATCAGCGCTGCTCTAGCGGGGAAACTTGGCAAATACTTCGGCATCAGCGCAGCGGTGTTTGTACCTGCCTAAATACGCACATAGCCAGCGTATTTATTGCTTAAGCAGCTATGCCATTTATAGCTATTTAAATTTCACATAACTGTACAAATAATCAGTATAATTATTTAAAATACTAACTGAAGATATTGTATGAACGACCACCACATCAAACTCTTTGAATCAGTCAATGTGCGCTCGCATTGGGATACTGCGCAGGAGAAATGGTATTTTTCTGTGGTGGATGTGGTTGGCATCCTCTCCGAGTCGGTCAATCCAACTGACTATCTAAAAAAACTACGAAAACGTGATCCCGAGTTGAATACCTACCTAGGGACAAACTGTCCCCAGGTAGGTATGCGCAATCAAGACGGCAAAAATCGCATCACCTTGGCGGGTTCGGTGGAGCACATATTGCGTTTTGTGCAGTCCATACCCTCCCCTAAAGCCGAGCCTTTCAAATTGTGGCTCGCAAAAGTCGGCTACGAGCGCATGCAAGAAATCGCCGACCCTGCCCAAAGCCTAGACCGTGCTCGCGAAAACTGGCAAAAACTGGGGCGTAGCGACAAGTGGATTCAGCAACGCATGACGGGGCAGGAAACCCGCAACAAGCTCACCGATTATTGGCAAACCCACGGCGTGGATAAGCAAGATGAGTTTGCGCTGCTGACCAATATCATCCACCAAGAATGGGCGGGCGTGAGTGTGAAAAAGCACAAAGCGCTGAAGACTTTAAAAACTCAAAACCTACGCGACCATATGAGCGAGGCAGAGTTGATTTTTACTGCCCTTGCCGAACTATCCACTCGCCAAATCGCTGTCAAACAAGTCGCAGAGGGTTTGCAAGAAAATGCAATAGCAGGCGTAGCTGGCGGGCGCGTGGCTAAACGCGCTAAAGATGATTTAGAGCGACAAACTGGCAAAGCTGTGGTGACGGGTAGCAACTTTTTACCTCCGACGAAGACAATGACTGGCTTGCTGCCTCGGAACAAAGAGGTTAAAGTATTCAAGACTGAAAAGTCTAAAAAATAATGTAAAAAATATGCGTCTAGCGGGCGTATTTATTGCCTAAAAAGCTATTTTATTTATAGCATTTCACAACCCAAGCTCAGAATGCGACCCGATCCGCACGAGCTAAGGCGTAGCTAAAGATTGCTTAACGCTATCCAAAGTCTTAAACGTGAAACCCAGCGCCTTGGTATGGCGAACGCAGGCTTCTGAATAAACGTGCATATAGCCTTGGTATTTTTGCGCCACACAAACCGCGCATTACCAGTAGTTGCACAGGGTTGACGATGTGCTTAAAGTTCTAAGTTATCACAATATTGATGTCATGCTAAGCCGCACGAGCAATGTGCAAGGCATAAAACCGCGCTTTTTTTGCACATCACCGCCGAGCTGTGGATTCGCGCCTTCGCACGAACGACATTTTTTTCTACCGATAGTGCAAGCGTAATTAATGCATTTGGTTCATTTTTTTAGCTATATATTTCATAGCACTAACACTAAATTACTAGCGCATTCAAAGGACTCGCGGCTGCGCCTTTTACCGCCCTCATGGCATGTGCATAAGCTATAGTAAAAGCATAGTCACTAACTCAAGCACGATTCACTGGTTAAACCGGCGATAGTTTATTCAAACGTTTGTTGTTCATGCTCATTATTTAGAAAACCACTTCAATGAAGCATCACTCAATATTCACAAGGCGTCATATCCAATGACGACTCAGCGCCCATTGGTTTTGCTTGAAGCGAACGAGGCATCTTGTGCACTGTTCGAAACGTACGCCGCCGAGTTTCCCAACAGCCAACTCGCTCAAATCCTTCAACAAAGCATTTGCACACCCACACAGTTTTCAACCACTCACGAATTAAACTGGTGGTCGGCTTGGGCGACACTGTATTTGGGCGTTGGACCAGATGAACACACCTTAGTGAATCAAAATGTATTTAACGCCTCCAGTACGCGCCAATCACTTTGGCAATTGCTACAGAACCATGGTTTGCGGGTAGGCCTCTTTGGCACGGCTGGGAGTCATATTTGGCAACCACTTCGAAATAAAACCTTGGCTTTTTTCCTACCCGAAAAATATTCTTCCCACGTACTGCCATTTCCTCGCGCACTGCGGCGCTATGCTGCTATGAAGTCAAAAATCTCACTCGCCAATGATGGATATTTACCGAATAATCAAGTCCTTTCAAGCCTTGCACTATTGCCGCTTTTATTGCGGCACTTTCGATTCGAACACCTTGCACTTTTAATACCGTGGCTGCGTCACACACCACAGAATAAATCCGCATTACTCGTCCGCTCAAGGTTGGCGCATAAGATTGATTTAGAAAAATTTCTTTTACAGTATAAAAAAACAAAACCTGATTTCGCTAGTTTTAATGTGGGCTTGATCGCCACAGGTCAGCATATTTTTTTAGGCGAATGGTTAGCCTGTAACACAGCAGAAAGGCGACAGCACCCCCTCACCACATTGATGCACGATTTTGACAATAGCCTTGGCTTGCTGCTGCGTTTGTGTAAAAAATATCATGCAAATTTCATGATTGCTTCGGGCATTGGTCAACAACCCAATATTTCAAACCCATCAACGCAATTAGCACCACAGTGGATATTGGTGGATTTACCACGCCTACTGCTTACCATTCACTTCCCTCACCCTGTCACGCGCTCGCATACCATGCGCCCCAACATCACATTACTAAGCAGAAATGAAGCCGAAGCAGGCGAATTAAAAACAAGACTGGAACGCTTGCGGACATCCGTCGGGAAAATTTTTTTGGTAACGCAAAGCGACAGCCAGCTCACCTTGCACTTGAACGAGCCAGCCCTTGCCCCCTACGAAAAACCATTAGTGAAATTAGTGCAGAGAAGGGCCGCGCAACGACACATTGAAAGGCTTGGGCTAACACTATCATACAATCCCGAATTAAACGGGGTGCATGATTCACGCGGTTTATTAACTTACCTTCGCATCGACCAATTCAATAGCCCAGACAGCCACACAAAAGTAAGCCTGCCCCACTTTGATAGGCCAGCCGTTGATCTGCGGCAAGTACTGCCAACTTTACTGGATTATTTTGAAATTGAACCGTTGGCAAGTATGGTCGCACCGATAGGCGCTATATTGAGCCCATAACCATTCACTCAAAGTAATTAATGACACCCTATTGCAACTACAAATTTGCTACAGTGCTCATATTCATGAGGACGCTAGGGTTGTAGTTTCATGCGAAGCCGACATAAAATCGGATGGTTGAAAATGAGTATCACTTGACCACCATCCTTCAAATCAAAGTCAAACCCAATGCGAGGCAAAGTAGCTTGATGCAAGTAGAGGATGGAACTTGGGTGGCTACTATCAAATCGCCGCCTGTGGATGGCAAGGCTAACCTTGAATTGATTGGCTTGGTCGCTGCGCAGATGGGATGTGCGAAGGCTGCGGTGAGTATCAAAACCGCGTCGACGGGGCGGATGAAGCTGGTTAAGATTGATGACTAAATGAACACGAACCTCCCTATTCAAACCCCTGTTTTAATCGCTGGCGGTGGCCCCGTGGGGCTAACCCTAGCCGCGTTACTGGCCAGTTTTGGCATTCGCAGCGTTGTGATTGAAAACGACCCGTCTTACTGTACCGGCAGCCGCGCGATTTGTATGTCGCGGCGCTCGCAAGAGATTTTGGGTTGGGTGGGTGCGGACAAACCGCTGGTAACGAAAGGCTTGTCATGGGTCGGTGGGCGCAGTTATTACCGCGACACTGAGGTTCTGCATTTTCAAATGCCCAACGACCCTACGCAGCGCTTTGCGCCCATGGTGAACATTCAGCAGTATTTTGCGGAGCAAT
>JBEGUP010000180.1:0-4309 GCA_041178825.1 Pseudomonadota bacterium
GTGATGTTTTGGTACACCGTGAAAAAGCACGCGCTGACAGCGCACATCACCAGCCCACTGTCGCCACACACATTACGTCATGCGTTTGCGACGCATTTGCTGAACCATGGCGCGGATTTGCGCACGGTGCAGTTATTACTCGGGCATGCAGATATTTCAACAACGACGATTTACACGCATGTGGCGCGAGAGCGGCTGAAGATAATACACAAAGAAAACCATCCTAGGGGGTGATTTTTGCCTTAATTTCGCCTATAGACGGCGTATTTGTTGCCTAAAAAGCTATTAAAATTATAGCAATATTTTAAAATGGTGCAACACATTGCCATTGCATGGCTTGCCCTGTGATGGGGTGATTGATGGTCAAACTGCTGGCGTGCAGCAACAAACGGGCTGATTTGTCTTGAGTATCAGGTGATGCATAAAGGTGATCGCCCAAAATCGGGTGCCCCAGCGACTGCAAATGCACCCGCAACTGGTGGGTGCGCCCTGTTACGGGGGCTAGTTCCACGCGGGTGCTGTCAGTGACGGCATCATAAGCCAGTATTCTGTAGTGCGTTTGACTGGGTTTGCCCTCTTCGGTGTCAATTTTCATCAGTGGGCGGTTGATCCAATCGGTCGCGATCGGCAGATCGATGAGAGGCCAAGTCGCTGGGTCATCGCCCAAAAGCATGTCATCTTCAAGCATGCGACCATCCACCACGGCGATGTAGCGTTTGTGAACTTCACGGTCTTGAAATGCAATGCTCAGTGTGCGATGCAGTGCTGCGCTACGCGCCATCAACAAAATACCTGAGGTGGACATGTCCAAACGATGAACAGTCAAAGCCTCTGGGTAAACCTGCTGAACGCGCGTTCGTAGGCAATCCGCCTTTTCTGGCCCTTTGCCGGGTACAGACAGCAAACCGCTGGGTTTGTTGAACACTAAGAGGGCGTTGTCCTCGTAAATGAGGTCGAAATCCTGCACGTTTGAAAGCTCAGACACGCTCAAAAACGACATCCCACACGCCATGCCCCAGCTTGATGCCACGGTTTTCAAACTTGGTCAGCGGTCGGTAGTACGGTTTGGGTGAATAACCGGCTAATTCAGCGTCTTTGACCGGGTCGGCGCGGTTTTTGAGCAGTGGCTCGGCGCTCAGCACTTCCAAAATCTGCTCAGCATACTCTTGCCAATCGGTCGCGCAGTGGATGTAACCGCCCACTTTTAACCGTGCCGCTAGCTTGGCAATCAGCGGTTGTTGAATCAAACGCCGCTTGTTGTGCCGTTTTTTATGCCACGGGTCGGGGAAAAAGATATGCAGACCGTCCAAACTGGCCAGCGGCAGCATGTGGTCAATCACCTCAACCGCGTCGTGGGAGATGATGCGGATGTTGTTAATTGGACTGTCAGTTTCAAGGCTCTCGCCAATGCGTTTGAGCAGCGCACCCACACCAGGCTGATGCACTTCGCAGGCTAAAAAGCGCGTTTCGGGCAGCAACTTGGCGATATGCGCCGTGGCTTCACCCATGCCAAAACCGATCTCAAAAACAACTGGGTTTGATGGAATTGACTCAAAAGAGGCTATTTTAGTGTTATTTTCGACTGCAGCCGGCGTATTTACTGCCTGAGCAGCTATTAAATCAATAGCGTTTTTAGAGACGTCGTAATTCAATAAATACGTGTCACCTAAATCCTCAAAGGCTTTAGATTGCCCTGTAGTAATTCGCCCAGCGCGGCGGACGAAGGATTTGATGGTTTTGAGGAAAGGTGCCCCCACGCTTGGCGCTTCGCGTCCTACGCTGCCCCCCGAGGGGGCTAATTTCCCTTGAGGCGGCTCAGCGGGAAATTTCGTTTGCACATCGTCATGGGACTCATTGGAGGGGGTTAAATTAGTGTCATTCACGGGTGCTATTGTAAAGAGCTTGGGATGCTGGGTTGTTACTGTGCTGCTCTATGCATGTGCGTGATCAGATGGCGAATGGCAGGGGAAACCACGGAATCGCTGCGGATAATAGCGCCTACGGTTAAATCTAGCCCTTTTTCTGCAATTGGCACCACGCTGATGAACTGCGCGGTGGTGGGGTGAATGGCGATTTGCTGCGGCATCAAGCCTAAAACATCGCCACTGGCAACGATAGATAGCAGCGATAACGTGGAGTTAACAATCGCGCCAACCTTGGGCGCTGGCATGCCGTTGGTTTCAAACAGGGCTTTGACATAGCCAGAGTCCGAATTCGCACCGGTGTACACCCAGCTTGCGCCTTCAAGTTCGTGCAAAGACTTGGCCTGCGCCAGCGGATGGCCTTTGCGGGCGACAACGACCATGGTGGTCGTCATCAGGGGCTCTATTGTGAATTCACCCTTGGGCAAGTCGTCAGGGATGCCACCCACGGCCACATCAACCTCGCCTTTGCGCAGCCGTTGTAGCTGCGCGATGTAAAGCTCTTCGGTCACTTTGATGCGAATATTAGGGAAAGCGCGGCAAAAGGTACGCAAGGTTTCGGGAATGATGAGCATCACAGCCAGCGGCACAGCACCTATCGTCAGCTCGCCCACCATGTTGCCGCTGAGTTGGCTGATCTCGTTAGTGGCCAATTTCAGCTCACGCACCACCGTCAAGGCGCGGGCATGCAGTGCTTTGCCTTGCTCTGTGGGTTTCACCCCCTTTGATGTGCGGATTAACAGCGTTGCAGACAGTTCCACCTCCAGCGCCCGCAACATTTTGGTCAAAGCTGGCTGCGAAATGTTCAAACGCCGTGCCGCGCCGCGCAAACTGCCTTCTTCAATGGCGGCTACCAAGGCTGTGAGTGATGCGAGCTTCATAATTTTGTAGATTTTACCTTAGCTCGATAACTAAAAGTTATCGCGACTGCAAACAAAACATCTACTCAAAGTGGGTTGTGGTGGGCAAAATCTGCGTTCTTGTTAATTTCCCTCAATTTATTTCACATCTTTTATTCCATATTCAAACGGAGACATTCATGGCCTTTAAATCCAAATTCTTACTAGGCGCAGCATTAACTGCACTTACCGCACTGACGACGTTGAGCGCTGTTGCACAAACCTTCCCGACGAAGCCAGTGCGTATCATCACACCGTTTCCAGTGGGTAGCGGTCCTGAAGGTGTGGTGCGTTTACTCGCAGACAAATTGTCTCGCGCTTGGGGCCAACCTGTGGTGGTTGAAAACAAGCCGGGTGGCAATGGTTTTATCGCGATTGACGCTTTCAAACGCGGTGCGAACGACGGTCATGATTTGATCCAGCTTGATAACGTGCATATATCAGCCTACCCACATTTGTTCAAAAAGCTGCCTTACGACGTTCAAAAAGACTTTGATTTACTTTTACCTTTGTTCAAAACTTACTTTTTTGTGGCCGTTTCAACCGAAAGTAAGTACAAAACAGTGGGTGACATCATTGCTGACGCTAAAGCCAATCCAGGCAAGCTGAATTACGGCTCATGGTCAGTTGGCAACCCAGTGCATTTGGGCTCTGCTTTGCTTGAAACCGTGACTAACACGGACATGCAGCATGTGATTTACAAAGAAACGTCCATGCTTTATACCGGCGTAGCGAACAATGAGTTGTCATTTGCCATGGGTACAAATGCGACCGCTGGTGCGATGCAGCGTGCGGGCAAGGTCAAATATCTTGCAATTGCAGCGCCTAAACGTTTGGCAAACTTCCCGAATGTGCCTACGGTTGGTGAATCTGGCGGTCCGAATGGCTTTGAAGTGAGCGGCTGGACAGCTATTGCTGCACCTAAAGGTTTGCCAAAAGCAGTGGCAGACAAAATTCAGCGTGATATCGAAAAAGCTTTGGCAGAACCAGACATGAAAGAGAAATTCACAACTTTTGCCTACGACGCTTTTCCGCAGACGCGAGAGCAGTTTGGTCAGTATATGCAAACAGAATCAGTGCGCTTTGCTGATGTTGTGAAAAAGACAAAGGCATCTTTGGATTAATTTGGATTAGTACGGGAATTAAGACGGTATAAAACATGGCAAAAATCATTGGCTCAATCGCCTGCTCGCACACACCCACCATTGGGTTTGCGTTTGATAAAAACAAGCAGGACGACCCGGTCTGGGCACCTATTTTTGAGGCGTTTAAGCCGGTGCGTCAATGGATAAAAGACAAAAAGCCAGATGTGCTCTTTTTTATCTATAACGACCACGTCACCTCGTTTTTCTTTGATCATTACTCGGCTTTCACGCTGGGTATTGGTGAAACTTATCCTGTTGCTGACGAGGGCGGTGGGCCACGCGATTTACCTTCGGTAGCAGGGCATCCAGCTTTGGCAAGGCACATTGGCCAATCCTTGGTGGC
>JBEGUP010000181.1:0-4831 GCA_041178825.1 Pseudomonadota bacterium
CAACCCGCCCTACATCGTTGAAGGCGACTGGCACATGACAGCCCTC
Source organism: Pseudomonadota bacterium (assembly GCA_041178825.1). Lineage (GTDB taxonomy): Bacteria > Pseudomonadota > Gammaproteobacteria > Burkholderiales > Burkholderiaceae_C > Aalborgiella. The sequence goes on from JBEGUP010000181.1 coordinate 47, forward strand.
GCGCACGAGCCTAAGCAAGCACTCACTTCCGGCGCAGACGGCTTGGACGATATCCGCAAAATCATCCAGCAAGCACACGAATTTCTGACATCAGGCGGTTGGCTGTTACTGGAGCACGGCTACGACCAAGCGGCTGCGGTGCGGGATTTGCTGGCTCAGCGCGGCTTCAAACAGGTGCAAAGTAGGCAGGATTTGGCGGGGATTAAGCGGTGTTCGGGTGGGGTTTGGACTGAGTAATCGTGTATTTACGCCATAGGCGATGACCTAAGATAATTAAGGTTTGTTAAACTCAGTTACTTCTTAACATGTATGAACAAACCTTATGTCTTTGCATCGCGTTTTTACCAGTCTTTTGCTCTGTGTTTTAGCATCATCTTCACAAGCGCAAGCTCAGCGAATTGATGTCAAGGTGATTGGTGCATCTTTTTTTGAAGCCCCGCCCTTACGCGATAAAAACTTGGCCATCTTCGCAACCGGCTCTACGCAAGAAAAAGTTGAAGTTCATGTGATCCTTACCAGCACGGTGAAGCGGTTCACAGAAGCTGGTTCTAGTTTTGACAAAGGTGATGTCAAGGTGACGGCCGTGCTACCGAATAAAGCCATGCAATCGCTAGGCACGGCTGAAATCGTGTCTTTCCCAAAATTCAGCGCTGATGGCAAAGCCCGTACCATGAGCTTATCAATCAACCGCTTACCGGATCAAGCCGTTCAAGGTTTGATTTTTGAAGGTAATGTACCGCTGTCAGTTGCCAAAGGCTTAACTAAAAGCACGGCAAAATTTACGCCTACGGTAGGCACACCTGTCAAATTTAACGATATTGTTGCAGTGGTTTCTAAGATTGACGGGCAAACCATAACGCTGACTGGAACTCAAAGCTTGAAGCGCTTGAATGCTGTTTCACTCAAGCTCAATGATGGAAGAACAATTACAGCTGAGCGGCGTGGCTGGGGAAGCATGAACTCAGAATTTCATCAAGAGTGGGCATTCTCTGCACCATTGAGTGCTGGGACATTAAATGTTGATATTTTTGAAGAATTAGAGACGATACAGCACCCCATCAAATTAGTTGTTGGCAAGCCGTATTGAAATCACAACAAGTATCTGATTGCATGAATACTGTCGCAAAACATTCTCAAAAAACTGCAAAAGCAGGCGGCCCCGTCTGGTTTTTGACTGTTTTTATTCTGATTTGGGACGGTGTGGTTTTTGGAATAATGCTCCGAGCCAGCCATATTCCATTTTGGTTCATGGCGATTTTTATCATTGCTGGTTTAGCGATTACGGCAGCAACTATTTTTTCGTGGCGTGCACGAATCCTAGGCGGCAACGTACAGCTTTCAATGTCCGCTGACCCTGTGCCACACGGCGTTCAGGTTACTGCAAAGTTTGAGCCCTCAAAAGTAATTACAGCCACTGACTGGTCTATTGAAACTAAATTTGAACAAAGTGATGGCGATGGGGGCTATAAGACCCTCTGGAGTCAAACCTTCCCCGCTCTAAAAACCAGCTCACAGTTGGTAACTTCTGCTTTTGTTTTTCCTAGCGACTTTTCACCCCAAAATATGCGCTGGACAGGCCCAGGTTATCGTAGGACTTTGACACTAAAGGCGGACAAACTAAGTTGGGATTTCTTGCTCGAAACCAGAGATTCCACGAGTAGTGAGCAGGTTTTTGAATCGCAGGATTTGGCATCCATCGGCAGTAATCTTCCAACTTACACACCCGCCGATATCGAAAAATCAAAGAAATACATTGCAAGATTCAAAATAGCGAGCGTTCTAGCTTTCATACTGATTGCGCTTGCCCAATTCAGCAGTTTTTTTGATTTTGACTTTGACTTAGTCGGTCGTGCTAAAGCTAAAGTGGGGCTAGGTGCTTACAGCAGCCAAGTGACGACCGACGAATTTGATGTTCGGGTGACGAATTACTTGATGAACAACTGGGCATTTCGGGGGCGGCTGGTCGGTAAGGGTCGGGTTAGTAATGGGACGCTACGCGTCCAACTAGAGAGCTTGGAGATTCAAGCTACAAATGAATGCAAAGGCGAAGCCAAGAGATGCGAAATTTCTAGCGTGCGGTTATTGCTTTCAGATGATGAGGGTAGCAGCTTCTCGACAAAAGCTGCTTCTGAACCAATACCAATCAACGTCCAACTACGGGACATCACCCGCTGGAGCCTACCCTCTGAACTTATTGGTAAAGAGCTTGTTTTGCAGCTTCCTGCAAGCATAGATATCGACACGATGCGATTGAAACTGGAGATTCGAACAGCAGCAGATTCAACCGTTTACCCAGATAGCGGGCCATATTTGGCTCTGCATCGTGCCCTAGCTAAAGCCAATCAGCAGCAAGACCCATGCGAAAAAATCACAGACAAACACACGCTGGTGCTAGCAGGCTGTGCCGAACAACTTGAAGCATTGCATGGTAAGCCGCTAGGCTTACTTGCTTTACTATCGGCATCCGGCCAGCAGGCATGGCTTGCAACTCGCCAATATGCTAGCAAACTAGGCATAGGAACCATGCCAAAAGCAGATGTAGAGACGCTAGACAATTTATTGCTAGAAGCCATCCAAAGCGAGAACTTTGCGACTGCGCAAACATTGTTGAAAATGGGAGCGAGCGCTAATGCAGAAGATTCCTACCAAGTCGGACGCACTGCCCTAGGCTATGCTGCAGCCACAAAGAATATTGAATTAGTGAAACAACTGCTGCAAGCTGGTGCAAAAGCAGACGCACGAAAGCTGAACGACAGAGGGCAAATCGTCACGCCTTTGACGCAAGCTTTGCGCGCAGATGCCGCCAATACGATTGAGCACCTCATCAAAGCGGGAGCAAGTATTCACACAAACGACCCAGCAGGTTGGACACCTATGCACATAGCTGCCTACGAAAGCTCAAAACTGTCGTTAGAAATGCTGGTGAAGGCCGGCGCAGATGTGAATGAACGTACTCCTGCTTATCGACAGCAAAATGTGCTGCAAACCGCCTTGCAATTTGGTGATTTCGAGACAGCGGCTACCCTTTTAAAACTAGGCGCAGACCCTCTATTTAAAGACAATCAAGGCGAAAATGCATGCGGTTGGGCAAAGTTTTTCAAGCGTAACGAGAAAATACAGGCTTTGGTTTGCAACCCTTGATACCTTTCAAACTTAATTAAATTTAAATTTAAGGGTAAAAACACGCGCTTTGCCAGAAAAGCGATAATAGAGCCACGGTTAATCATCCATTTTCACCTATTGTTTTTATTAGATTTAGCAAGGATTCCCCCATGTCAGACACCCAAACCCGCATCGACCAACTGGTCAAATCTAACGACGTCGTATTGTTCATGAAGGGCAACGCCAGCTTCCCACAATGTGGGTTTTCTGGCCGTGCGATTCAAATTTTGAAAGCTTGCGGCGTGGATACCAAAGGCATTCAAACCGTGAACGTGCTGGAAGACGACGAAGTGCGCCAAGGTATCAAGGAGTACAGCAACTGGCCGACGATTCCGCAGCTCTATGTCAAAGGCGAGTTCATTGGCGGCTCTGACATCATGATGGAGATGTATGAAAGCGGTGAGCTGGTGCAGACGCTTGGAACAACGCCGAACGCTGCATAAGCGGTCAATTTCAGCAGTTTTACCCCATAAAAAGCGCCATCACTTCACTGTGATGGCGCTTTTGCTATTTATTTAATAGCTACTTAGGCAGCAAATACACCGGCTAGAGGCATATTTAGAGACTAAAAGAAGGTCTTTTAGCCATCTCTTCACGCCACCGCAGCAAATTCACATGCTGCTCCCCGGGTTTCACCCGCACCACGCGTGCAAAGTCGATGGCGACGACGGCTGTGATGTCGGCGATGCTGAATTGGTTTGCAGCTATGAAATCTCGCCCTGCTAGGTGTTTGTCTAGCATGTCGAAGAACTGCTGAACACGGCTCAACCCACGCTGCGCGAGGGCTGGAATTTGCGCGTAGTCCACCGGGCCAGGCAAGGCGCGGTTTTCCATGGCGGGGGCGCTGTTGCGTAGGGCTTCGGCGATGGCGAGTAGGCCTTCAAACTCAACGCGCCAGTGCCAGCTGGCGATTTCGGCTTTTTCAACTGGTGTACGGCCTAAAAGCGGTGGATTGGGGAATTGGGCTTCTAGATAGGCGGTGATGGCGGCGTTGTCTGTGAAAACATCGCCTTCGTCAGTGAGAAGCGCTGGCACGGTGCATTGCGGGTTGATGGCACGAAAAGCGTCGCTGAGTTGCTCTTTGTTGCGAATGCGGGCGCGGCGCGGGCTGGGAGCGGTGGCGCAGTCGTAGAGGGTAATCATGACTTAGCGTCTGCATTGACCGCAGGATTAATCATAGATTGAACCTTGGTCTGAAAATCGCTCGCGTCGTGCCGCTCATGCAACTGGCTCTCAGGCTTGCCCATCACGCGGTTGACCATGCGACCGCGCTGCACCGCTGGGCGTTGGGCAATTTCTTTGGTCCAGCGCTGTACGTTTTTGTACTCTTGCACTTGCAAAAACTCGCCCGCTTCGTACTGAAGCCCCATCGCCAGCGCGCCGTACCAAGCCCACACGGCCATATCGGCGATGGTGTAGTCGTCGCCGACTAAATACCGGTTATCGGCCAAGCGGCGGTCAAGCACGTCCAATTGGCGTTTGACTTCCATAGCGAAGCGGTTGATGGGGTATTCCATTTTGGAGGGTGCGTAGGCGTAAAAATGGCCAAAACCACCACCCAAATACGGTGCGCTGCCCATTTGCCAAAACAACCAAGACAGACATTCAGCCCGTTTTGCAGGT
>JBEGUP010000182.1:0-4289 GCA_041178825.1 Pseudomonadota bacterium
GGCGTGGATGCTAAATCTATAGATGACGCGTGGAACAACGGCACGCGCGGCATTGCTTGCATCGCGGGGCGGGAGGCGGAATTTGCCGCTGGCGCAGATTTAGCATTACGCTACGCCGAAGCATTAGATTGCCCCAGATTGCACATGATGGCAGGATTGCTTCCAGAAGGCAAAAGCAAAGCTGATGTGCGTGAAACCTATATCAACAATGCCCAAACTGCTAGCCAATTGGTAGCAAAACAAGGCATCAACCTGCTGCTAGAGCCTATCAATACCCGCGATATTCCGAGCTTTTTCTTGAACCGCCAAGACGAAGCGCATGCTTTGATTGCTGAAATCGGGCAGTCAAGTGTCAAAGTGCAAATGGATTTGTACCATTGCCAAATCGTCGAAGGCGATGTTGCTATGAAAATCCGCCAATACCTGCCCACTGGTAACGTCGGACACTTCCAAATCGCCGGTGTGCCCGAGCGGCATGAGCCAGATATTGGCGAAATGAATTACCCGTATTTGTTCGATGTGATCGACAGTTTGGGCTATGACGACTGGATTGGCTGCGAATACAAACCGAAGTTAGGCGGTCAAACCAATGGTACATCTAGCGGGCTGGGATGGCTGAAGCCATATTTGCGCTAAATTCGCTATACTTTAAATAGCGTTTCAGGCAGCAAATATGCGCCCTACAGCCTATTATTAATTAACTATTGATAAGAGGTTTGCAAATTCACTTAACCTTCGAACTTTTGATAAGCAGCTTCATCCATCAAACCAGCTAATTCAGTGGGTTGAGTAAGTTTTACTTTGAAAAACCAGCCATTTCCCAGTGGGTCGGTATTGGCTAACGATGGATCAGCACGCAACTCTTCATTGACTTCAGTCACCACGCCGCTGGCGGGCATGTAAACGTCGGCAGCGGTTTTTACGGATTCAACCACGCCAGCGACGGCTTTTTGGGCGATTTCTGTGCCAATCGCTGGCAAATCAACGAAAACGATGTCGCCCAAAGCGTCTTGCGCGTGGTGGGTGATGCCAACGATGGCAAAGTCGCCATCTTGGCGAATCCAAACTTGTTCTTCAGTGTATTTAGTGCTCATGTGTGAAATTCTACCTATAACTAAGCATTCGCCAGCCAATATAGTTACCTAGAAGCCCGATAATCTAGGGATGTCTGCAAATTCCCCCTCAAAAGTCCTCTTCGGCTTCCACGCCATCAACGTGCGGCTCAAAACCGCCCCTAAATCCGTCATCGAGATCTACCACGACGCCACCCGCCGCGATGCACGCATGCGTCAATTCATCGCCAGAGCGTCCGATATGGGCATGAAGTTGATCGAATCTGACGGCGAACGCCTCGTCAAACTCGCCGGCGGCCACGGTCACCAAGGCGTGGTTGCCAAGGTTGAAGCGGTGACCCAAGTGCATTCGCTGGATGAATTGCTTGAAAACCTCGAAGCCGCCAATGAAGACGTGCCACTGGCAGAACGTGTCAACCCTTTGATTTTGGTACTCGACGGCGTGACCGACCCGCACAACCTAGGCGCCTGCCTGCGCGTCGCTGACGGTGCAGGCGTGCACGCCGTGATCGCCCCAAAAGACAACGCCGCCGGCATCAACGCCACAGTCGCCAAAGTCGCCAGCGGTGCGGCCGAGACCGTGCCCTACTTCATGGTCACCAACTTGGCTCGCACACTGAATGAGCTGAAAGAACGCAATATCTGGATCATTGGTACCAGCGACCAAGCAACCAAAAACCTCTACCAAGCCGATCTCAAAGGCCCAGTCGCCCTCGTTTTAGGCGCTGAAGGCGACGGCATCCGACAGCTAACCGCTAAAACCTGCGACGAGCTGATCAGCATCCCCATGATGGGCGCGGTCGAGAGCTTGAATGTGTCAGTCGCCAGCGGTGTTTGCTTGTATGAAGCGATGCGGCAGCGCACTTCCGTTTCAGTTTAAAATTCAGTTAAAGGACTATTTATGAAAAAAATTACTACACTTTTAATAGCGGTCTTAGCAGCATTTACGCTGGCTAGCTGCACACAAGAGCAGCAAAATAAAATCAGCCGCGACATCCAAAACTGGACAGGAACAAATGGCGTTCTGGAAGTCTATGCAGGCGACAAAGTCGTTCGTCGTTTCCTTAAAATCGACAAAATCAGCACCGCTATGGGCACAGACGACGGCAAAGCGCGTGCGTATCGCTTTGGCTACGGCGTGTTGGACGAAAACTTAAACATGATTGCCGACGCTGGCGAGAAAAAAGTGTATTTTGAAATCAGCGATTACGCTTCTAATTACATATTCTTCGAGAATCCACGGTAAGTTACTTAGGTTTTAAACCACAGCTAACGCCCCAAGCAACGCCCCTGTGCCCAACAACCACAGCAAGTGGATTTTGGTTTTCCACACCAACAGCATACAAATCACCGCTAATAACCACAACGGCCAGTCCTTGGTTGGCTGGCTGTGACCTGCAATCAGCAGCCAACCGGTGGCCACCAACAAGGCAATCACGATAGGTGCCATGCCTTGCTTAAAAGCACGGACGATGCGCAACTCGCGATTTTGATGACCCCAACGGGCGGCCATGAAAGTCAGCGTCGTGCTGGGCAGCATGATGCCAAACATGGTGACAAACACGCCAAGCAACGCATAAGCCAAACCTATCCAACCCGCCTGCAAACCACCGCCCGCGTTCAAACCCACATTCCAACCCATCAGCGCCACAAACAACACATTCGGCCCAGGTGCAGCTTGCGCCAACGCAACGCTGGAGGTGAACTGGGCGTCCGTCAGCCAATGCTGCTCGGTCACCAAGTAGCGCTGCATGTCTGGCGCAGTCGTGATCGCGCCACCCACGGCTAAAAGCGACAAAGCAGCGAAATGGGTAAACAGGTTCAACCAATCGGCAGCGGTTAAGTTTAAAATCATGATCTGCCACCTTTGCTGGCTAGCTCAATCGCACTAATTTGTCGATAAGCCCACAACGTCGCCACGGCCCCCAAACCAAGCAACACCCACGCCAGTGGTATTCTTAGTATCGCAATTGCTACAAATGTTATAGCTTCTAAGGCAATACATACGCCGGCTGACATCACATTTGCCTTCAATGCGGAGACCAGTCGCAACCCCACAGCCGCAATCAAACCTGCCGACACAGCGCCCATGCCTTTGAGTGCACCCTGCGCCATCGGCATATCCGCCACACTGGCGAACAAGGCGGCGATGACCAACACCACCAGCAGCGGAAAGGCCAAAACCCCTGCCAAGGCAGCCAAACCACCACGTAGCCCAAAATAGCGGTCGCCAATCATCAGCGCCAAATTAACCACATTGGGACCAGGCAAAATTTGCGCCACCGCCCAGTCTTCGATGAATTCTTCGTTAGTTAACCAGCGTTTTTCATCGACCAACACCCGCTGCACCACCGCCAAAACGCCACCAAAACCCTGCAAAGCCAGCCAGGTCATGGACCAAAACAGGTCGGATAGCGAGGTTGGTTGGGGACGTAAAACGGTGCGTTGGGATAGTTCAGAGGCAGCAGACATGGCTCAATCTTAACCTTACAAAAACCGCACATAGACCGCATTCACTTGAATTCGCCACGGTTTAAGAGACAAATTAGCAGAAAACAGCGTTAAACCTTACACTAAGGGGTTACCCCAAGTCAGTTTGAACCATTACATGAACGCCTCAGTCGACGTCTCCTTATTCGCGCGCGCCGCCAAGCCGCTTTCCAGTTACAAAAAGCACTGGGCGGCTCGCTTCGGCACGGCCAAGTTTTTGCCGATGAGCCGTGCCGAAATGACCGCGCTGGGTTGGGACAGCTGTGACATCATTTTGGTGACCGGTGACGCCTACGTCGACCACCCCAGCTTTGGTATGGCCGTTATTGGCCGCATGCTGGAAAACCAGGGTTTCCGTGTCGGCATCATCGCGCAGCCAGACTGGCAAAGCGCCGAGCCTTTCAAGGCGCTAGGCAAACCCAATTTATTCTTTGGTGTGACGGCGGGCAACATGGACTCCATGATCAACCGCTACACGGCGGATCGCAAAATCCGCAGCGACGACGCCTACACCCCCGGCGACATAGGCGGCAAGCGCCCCGACCGCGCTGCGATTGTCTACAGCCAACGCTGTCGTGAAGCGTGGAACGATGTGCCGATTGTGTTGGGCGGCATCGAGGGCTCGCTACGCCGCATCGCGCATTACGATTACTGGAGCGACAAAGTACGCCGCTCGGTGGTGGTGGACGCCAAGTCTGACCTGCTGCTGTACGGCAACGCCGAACG
>JBEGUP010000183.1:0-4282 GCA_041178825.1 Pseudomonadota bacterium
ACATTTGTGGCATCAAAAAAGAAGACCTGTTTGCCGCTGCCAAGATGTTTGCAACCAGTAAATCGACCTTAAGTTTGTATTGCCAAGGGCTGAATCAGTCAACTAGCGGTACAGCCAAAAACGCCGCGCTGATCAACATGCATTTGGCAACCAAACAAATCGGCAAACCGGGCGCTGGCCCCTTGTCGCTCACCGGCCAACCCAATGCGATGGGCGGACGCGAAGTGGGCGGCATGGCTAATTTGATGAGTGGGCATCGTGATTTGGCGAATCCACAGCACCGCGAAGAAATTCAAAAGCTGTGGAACGTGCCTTCAGTGCCGTCCACGCCTGGTAAAACCGCCGTTGAAATGTTCCAAGCCGCTGCAGATGGGCAGATCAAAGTGCTGTGGATTGTCTGTACTAACCCCGCGCAAAGCATGCCTGACCAAGCGGTCGTGCGCAAAGCCTTGGAGCGTGCTGAACTGGTCATTGTGCAAGAAGCCTTTGCGACGACCGCTACTTGCGCTTATGCCGATATTTTGCTGCCAGCCACGACTTGGGGTGAAAAAGAAGGCACAGTGACGAACACCGAGCGCCGTGTTTCACGCGTTCGTCCAGCTGTGACTGCACCCGGCGAAACGCGGAATGACTGGTCAATAGCTACCGAATTCTCTCATCGTTTAGAAAAGTTGCTTCCCGCCAAGTCGGCACAAAGTATGTTCGTGTATGAAACGCCAGAATCTATCTGGCTAGAGCATCGCGAATCCACCCGTGGTCGTGACTTGGACATCACCGGCATGAGCTATGCACTCTTAGAAGCGACTCCGCTGCAATGGCCGATGAAAGAGGGTGAATCCGCTGGTAAAGAGCGCTTGTACGAAGACAATGTTTTCCCGACTGCTGACGGCAAAGCTAAGTTCGTCAACACGGTTTACAAACCAGTGGCCGAGCCGCGTGAATCGCGCTTTCCGTTCTCTCTGACCACAGGCCGCCTGCGTGACCAGTGGCACGGCATGAGCCGCACGGGCACTTTGGGCAAACTCTTTGGTCATGTGGCCGAGCCGACAGTGCAAATGAATGTCCAGGACATGACGCGCCGTTTGATCCAAGAGGGCGATTTGGTGCATGTGACCAGCAAACGTGGTTCGATATTGCTGCCTGTGCAAGCGTCCAAAGAAGTCGGCATGAGCCAAGCTTTCATTGCCATGCACTGGGGCGAAGAGTTTTTGAGTGGCCAAAGTAGCAATGGCGAGCGTTTGGCGGGTGTCAATGCGATCACCACGTCTAGCTTTTGCCCGACTTCCAAACAGCCTGAGTTGAAGCATGCCGCTGTCAAAATCCTCAAAGCTGAGTTGCCTTGGACTTTGTTGGGTGTGGCTTGGTTGCCTAGCGATCAAGCATTGGCAGCGCGGGAGGCTTTGAAGGCTTTGATGCGCTTGTTTCCCTTTGCCAGTTGTGTGCCTTTTGGTGATGGTGAAGTCTTTAAAGGCGTTGCGAGAACTGGTTTGCTGTTCCGCGCCGCTGGGCATGAAGCGCCGACTGAAGATGTTTTGAAGCAAATTGAAGGTGTCCTAGGATTGAGTGTTTCCGCAGGTAGTACGCAAGTGATGCGCTATGCTGACAAGAAAAAAGGCCAGCACCGCACCATCAAGCTCACCGGCAACCGCGAGCATGCAGAGCTAGAAGCCTTTTTGTTGGCGGGTGACACGCGCTCAGAAGCTTGGGTCAAAACGCTGTTGCAAGACAGCTTGCCGGCACAAAGCTATGGCCGCATGTTGCTGGTTCCTGGCAGCAAAGCGCCTATTGCCGTGCAGTCGCGCGGAAAAGCGGTTTGTACTTGCTTCAATGTGACGGATGCTGCGATTACAGAACAATTGGCTAAAAGCTTTGGTTCAGATGAGCGACGTTTGACTGAACTGCAAACCAGCTTGAAGTGCGGAACCAATTGCGGCTCATGCGTACCGGAATTAAAGCGAATGATTAGGGATAACCCTAGTATCACTGCGAGTATGCCCAACGTTAAGTCATTGTCAGTGGAAAGTCGATAAGCTCAATTAGCTTGCAACGGTAAATCTGATACATCATTAATTTGACTTATAACCACAAAGAAAACACACTGAAAGCTATAAATAATCTTATAGATTTTTTTATCTAAGTGTGTTCCCTAGTGGTAACCGGTCAAATTTGATGTATCGTACGCTCCGTTGTGGCTGTTACAAGCTTCTCAACTATTAAGTTTGATTTTTTTAAATGGAGTAATTTATGCAAATGAAGATGAAACTGGTCGCTGTTGCGGCTTTGGCAATGGCTGCTGGCGTCGTATCAGCACAAGAAGTCATTAAATTGGGCCACGTTGGTCCAACATCAGGTGGTATTGCTCACTTGGGTAAAGACAACGAAAACGGCGCAAAGTTGGCCATCGAAGAGTTGAACGCCAAAGGCGTGAAAATCGGCGGTAAAGTTGTTAAGTTTGAATTGTTGGCTGAAGATGATGCTGGCGATCCAAAGCAAGGCACTGCTGTTGCGCAAAAATTGGTTGACTCTAAAGTGATGGGTGTCGTGGGTCACTTGAATTCTGGTACATCTATTCCAGCTTCAAAAATCTACAGCGATGCTGGCATTCCACAAATTTCCCCATCTGCAACCAACCCAAAATACACACGCCAAGGCTTCAAAACAACCTTCCGCGTTGTGGCTGATGACGTGCATTTGGGCGGCACATTGGGTCGTTACGCTGTTTCTACACTCAAAGGCAAGTCAATTGCTGTGATCGACGACCGTACAGCTTACGGCCAAGGTGTGGCAGATGAGTTCAAGAAAGCCGTCGTTGGCGCTAAAGGCAAAGTGGTTGGTCACGAGTACACCACCGACAAAGCGACAGACTTCATGGCAATTTTGACTAACCTCAAAGCTAAGAAGCCTGACGTTGTGTTCTTCGGCGGTATGGACGCTGTAGCGGGTCCAATGCTCAAGCAAATGAAATCACTCGGTATCAAAGCCAAGTTCATGGGCGGCGACGGCATCTGTTCAGCTGAGTTGGCTAAATTGGCTGGCGACGCAATGGCAGACGACCAAGTGTTCTGCGCTGAAGCAGGTGGTGTTGAAGGCAAGCAAAAAGCTGGTATGGAAGCATTCAAAGCCAAGTTCAAAACTAAGTTTAACGCTGACGTGCAAATCTACGCACCATATGTGTATGACTCTGTCAACGTGATGGTTGCTGCGATGGTCAAAGCTGATTCAGCTGAGCCAGCGAAGTACTTGCCAGTTTTGGCTAAGACAACCAATTTCGCTGGCGTGACCGGTCCGATCACATTTGATGCAAAAGGCGACATCAAGAACGGCGCTTTGACATTGAAGACATTCCGCGCTGGTAAAGCTGTTGATTTGGCAGTTATTCGCTAATTGAAAAGTTAATTGATTCGCTAACTGACTCGTTAAGTTAGCGATTTCACTAAATAAAAAGCCACCCCAGCTTTCGGCCGAGGTGGCTTTTTTATGAGGTAAAATCAATGCAACGGAGAGGTGGATGAGCGGTTTAAGTCACACGCCTGGAAAGCGTGCGAAGGGTAAAACTTTCCGCGGGTTCGAATCCCGCCTTCTCCGCCAATTTTGAATTGGCTGAAAATTAAAAGCCTTGTAACTCAATCGGTTACAAGGCTTTTTTCATGTCATTTCCGGATCAATTTAACCACTAATCATGGGCTCATCTTAAAAGCTGAGCGGTCATATCCTAGGGCAACGGCGCGGTCCAAGATTAGATTTAAAGTCGTCGCGTCTAGCTTGTTCTCACGCGCCAGCACCCAACCGAACGTCCGTTTGGGCTCTCCTACCAGCACCCATTTGTAATCAGGGTCTAAAGCCAGAACCCAATAGTTGCCGTAAAAAGGGCGAAAGAAGCTGACGCGCAATTTAGCGTTGTTGCTGCCTTCGACGATTTTGGCGATGCCGATGGCTTCTGTCGTTTTACCCGCTGCGTCTTTGCACTGGTTTTGCACCCGCAGGTCTTTGCCATCTAGGGTGTAAGTAGCTTTAGTCTCAGACGCGCAGTCACCTTGAAAGCTATTGGGGATCAAAGCGACTTGGTGCCAAGTACCTAAATATTTAGCAACATCGACGCTGGCGACAACAGGCATAGGCGCTAGATTGGCTTCGTTTGAGGTGCTGCAGGCAGTTAACAGAGCAGCAAGACCAATTGACATGGCGAGTGTAGTGGCAGTTATTTTGGTATTTATACGATGTGGTTTTTTCATAACCATATCGTATACGAAATCCGAGGATGATGAGCTAAGTAGAACTCAAG
>JBEGUP010000184.1:0-4264 GCA_041178825.1 Pseudomonadota bacterium
GCTGATAAAGATGGCCGATATGGCGGTGACGAGCATCATCGTCACCCAAGCGTAGCCAAAAGCGCGGTGCAGTTTGGGGCGTTTGGTCATGCCCAGCCGCGCCCACATCGCGAAAGGGCCGATGATGGTAGCGCTGATGGCAGCCGTCATGTGGACGGCGATGAGTGGTGTCAAGCTGCTCATACTCTGCTCACAGCTTTCTGCCCAAATACTTCTCAACCTGACGCTTTTCCCAGTCGGCATTCATGAATGGCATCTTGCCAAACACATTCATGCCGTGAAATAACACGCCCAAACCCCAGCCCATGGCGGGCCAAATAGCCCAAAAATACTTGGGCGAGGTGAAAAGGTTCAAAATCACCAAGCCGCTGATAACGATGACATATTGCGCCAAATGACCATAAAATCCGCGGATTTTGCGGACATGGCGCATGGCGGCTTCTTCGTCGGGGCTGACGTTTACGTTGTGGTTGGGCTGTGGATGAGATGAGAAAGTTTGATCAATAGTCGCGTTCATAGCGGGCTCCTGAGTGGCTTGCAAAGTAGAAAAATCGATCTCAAAGACCGATGCAAGTGACTTCAGGGTTTCGTTGCTGGCGGGCAAACCACGCTCTATGCGCTGAATGGTGCGAACGCTCAAGCCGCTCAATTCGGCCAATTGTTCTTGCGACCAGCCACGCTGCAGGCGTAATTTTTGAACCAACATGTTTGAAATTTCCCGTTAAGTTTGGAGTTGTATCAACCAACGACAACCTGCCGTCACCAGATACAAGTTTAGGAATGGCAGTGCGTTTTGACCACGACAGCTTAACGTCAATTCAGCGACTCTAACCCGCAATTGACCTGAAATAGCCCGAAATTCCCCCGACTTTATACTGACAGTGGCGCTAAAAATGCTTTCAAAGCGGCTAAAACGCCATCCGGCGCTTCTGTCATCAGCGAATGTCCAGCATCTAAAGTGACGACGCTGACTTGCTTACCCGATGATTTTGCCTCGTTGATAAGCGCCTGTGCAGCCTTGGGCGATGTCATTTGGTCAGACTTACCCACTATAAAAAGCATAGCTGCTGAGGCATTAAGTACGCTGTCTAGACCATTTTTATAGGCATTACAGGCAGTAAACCCAAGGTGAAACAGGTTAAACGCCGAATTGCTAGCCTGCACACGTCGCATCAGCGCTTTGGAGCTGCCGTACAGCCAAGTGCCTGGCCCTAACGAGGAGGGGGGCGGGGCTAGCATGCTGTGCGAGTAGGTGTTGACCATGTCTATGGCTTTGAGCGGCTGGTTCAACGATGTTTCTAGCAAAGCAGCGGACACGGGCATCGGGAAGGCTGTGCCAAGCAGCGCTAAGTGCTTGATTCTGTTTGGGTTTTTAGCGGCATCACGCGCCGCCGCCTCCAGCGCGATGAGTGAGCCAAAGCTGTGGCCGACCAAAGCAACTGTTTTGAGTTCCGCAGCATCTAAGAGCGCTATGATGAAATCTGCCGCTGATTCGACCGACAAACACGGCGGGATGTTTTGTTGAGCTCCGGCGCTTTTGCCATGCCCGGGCAAATCAACCGCCAAAACATTGAAACCGTGGTGCGCAAGGTAGCGGGTTTGCAGAATCCAAACGCTATGGTCGTTCAATACGCCGTGGATGAAAACGACGGTGGGTTTGGCAGGGTCAAAAGCTTTACCGCCGGTGTAGCAGTAGGTGGGGTTGCCAAGTACGGTGATGACCATGTGTGGATTCCCGCCTGCGCGGGAATGACGGCTTAGAGGTGGTTTTCGTCGCCTATGAAGTTTTTCAATTTATGCAGCTAAGGCCGCAAAAGCCCGTGCAGTAATCTCGTCCACACCGCCTGTACCGCTGATGGCGCGGTATTTTGGTGCAGATTGGGCATCGTCTTTCGCCCAGTTTGAATAGTAATCCACCAGCGGGCGGGTTTGGGCGCTGTACACGGCTAAGCGGTTTTTGACGGTGTCTTCTTTGTCGTCTTCGCGCTGCACCAGTGGTTCGCCAGTCAAGTCGTCTTTGTCAGCCACTTTAGGCGGGTTGAATTTGACGTGGTAGGTGCGGCCAGAGGCGGGGTGAGAGCGGCGGCCGCTCATGCGTTCGATGATGGCGTCAAAAGGTACGTCGATTTCAAGCACGAAATCCAATTTCACGCCAGCGGCCTTCATGGCGTCAGCTTGCGGAATGGTGCGTGGGAAGCCGTCAAACAAGAAGCCTTGGGCGCAATCGGGTTGGGCGATGCGCTCTTTGACGAGGTTGATGATCAGCTCATCGCTGACCAAAGCGCCAGAATCCATGACTTTTTTGAGCTCCAAACCCAGCGGCGTGCCGGCTTTGACGGCAGCGCGCAGCATGTCGCCCGTAGAAATTTGTGGAATGCCGTACTTTTGGCAAATAAATGTCGCTTGCGTGCCCTTACCAGCGCCCGGTGCGCCCAACAAAATCAGTCTCATTGATATGTCCCTTGAATTAAATACTAACTAAGCTAGAGAATAGCATGCAAAAGCTATGATTTCGCTGACAGAAACAAGGCGCGTACCCGCTCCAAATCCTCAGGCGTATCCACACCCGGCCCAGGCGCTTGGCTTGTCACATGCACAGCAATGCGGTGGCCGTGCCACAGGGCGCGCAATTGCTCCAGCGCTTCGCAGACTTCAATATCTGCCTGCGGCAGGGTGGGGAATTGCTTCAAAAACCCAACAAGGTAAGCATAAATGCCGATGTGGCGCAGCGGTTTGGGGGCGGTTGGCAGCTCAGGCAACCCCGATTTAGAGCCATCGCGCCACCAGCCAATCGGCGCGCGGCTGAAGTACATTGCTAAATTATTCGCATCGGTCACGACTTTGACGACGTTTGGGTTGCGAAATTCTTCAATAGAATCAATCACATGCGCCGCCGTGCTCATGCTCGCAGAAGGCGAGTTTTGCAGCAACTGCGCCACGTCCACAATCAGCTGCGGGTCAATCAGCGGCTCGTCGCCTTGCACGTTGACGACGATCTCGTTGTCGTTAAGTTGCAGAATTTCGCATGCCTCAGCCAACCTGTCGCTGCCACTGGGGTGGTCAGCGCGGGTCAGCACGGCTTCAATGTTGTGCTGTTGGCAAACTTTGAGGATAGCGTCGCTGTCACAAGCTACCACGGCGCGGATTTTAACCCCATTTTGAGTGCCAAATATGCCATTAGCCGCTGTATTTGTTGCCTGAGCAGCTATATTATTTGTAGTGAATTTGCTTGTGTAGGAAAGCACCTGCTGCGCTACCCGAACGATCAATGGCAGCCCAGCCACGTCCGCCAGCGGCTTATTCGGCAGCCGTGTGGAGGCTAGGCGGGCAGGGATAAGTACCGTTAATTTCAACATAGAGTTAATTAACCGAAGGGTTTAATGTTTCGGCTTTGATGGACACCTCAGCCTTACAATTTTTCAATCTCTTCATCGGTTAACACCCGCGCCTCGGCTTCTAGCAAAATCGGAATTCCATCGCGCACGGGGTAGGCAAGGCGGGCACTTTTAGAGACCAGCTCCTGCAGCGCCGGGTTTTGCGGATCGGGGCGACCAGCCCGCAAAGGGCCTTTGGTGACGGGGCAAACCAGTAGTTCGAGTAATTTTGAGTCCATGGTTGTGATGATAACTTTTAAGTCGGTGATTAGTTACGTATGAAGGGTTTCAGCATCGCATCAAATGCAACATAAAACGCAGGCTCCGGTTCAAACTCTAGCGGTACGGCTAAAGCTGCCGGATGCATTTGCCATAGTTTAACAGCGTCTTTTACGGTGCATATCAGGGTGTAGCCAGCGTATTTGTTGCCTAAGGCGCTATTAAAATCATAGTTAAAAGCATAGTGATCTGGCAGTGCAACAGTTTCAACCAAATTCAAACCCGCGCCGCGCAGCATGTCAAAAAAAGCCACTGGGTTGGCAATGCCAGCCAAGGCGATTAAGTTTGCTTGCCCATTTAGCGCTTCAAAATCGATTTTGCTACCGTCAGCCTTGAGTGCATAGCTCGCCAAAGCGCGGCTGGCCGCGAACTGCGGCGCAAAAACATTTGATAATTTGGCAGCTTGGTTACCTGTATGTAAAACCAGTGAATGACTGGTTTTGACCGATGACTCGCGCAATGGGCCTGCCGGTAGCAACAAGCCATTGCCCAAACCTCGGTCGTCAAACACGGTGATGGCGATGTCGTGCTGCAGCGCATGGTGTTGCAAGCCGTCGTCGGAGATGATGACTTGGGTGCTTGGGTAGGCTTTGAGCAAAGCAGAGGCTGCC
>JBEGUP010000185.1:0-4260 GCA_041178825.1 Pseudomonadota bacterium
CTAAATGACCTCATCTTTTTCACAACTATCGCTAGCCCCGTCGCTGGCACGCGCCGTAGCCGACATGGGCTACGAAACCATGACACCCATCCAAGAGCAGGCGATTCCTGTTGTTTTGGAAGGCCGAGACGTGATGGGCGCTGCCCAAACCGGCACAGGTAAAACAGCGGCATTCTCATTGCCTTTGATTCAGCGCATGCTGAAGCACGAAAACGCCTCCACCTCACCCGCCCGCCACCCCGTGCGCGCTTTGGTATTACTGCCGACCCGCGAGCTGGCCGACCAAGTCGCTCAACAAGTCAAAGCCTACGCCAAGTACACCAACATCCGCAGCGCGGTGGTGTTTGGCGGCATGGACATGAAGCCGCAAACCATTGAGCTGAAAGCTGGCGTAGAAATCTTGGTCGCCACACCCGGCCGTTTGTTGGACCACATAGAAGCCAAAAATTGCGTGCTCAACCAAGTTGAATACGTGGTGTTGGACGAAGCTGACCGCATGTTGGACATCGGCTTTTTGCCCGATTTAGAGCGGATTTTGAGCTTTTTGCCCAAGCAGCGCACGACCTTGCTTTTTTCAGCCACGTTTTCGCCTGAGATCAAACGCCTGTCCAGCAGCTACCTGCAAAACCCGGTCACGATTGAGGTAGCACGGCCAAATCAAACGGCATCAACGGTTAAGCAGCATTTTTTCAACACACCGACCGATGAAAAATTGAACGCTTTGGTCACGCTGCTCAAACAAAAAGAAATCACGCAATCTTTTGTGTTTGTGAACAGCAAATTGGGCTGCGCCCGTTTGGCGCGATCTTTAGAAAAATTTGGTTTGAAAGCGACAGCGCTGCATGGCGACAAGAGTCAAGATGAGCGACTCAAAGCACTGGAAGCCTTCAAATCAGGTGCTGTTGATTTGTTGGTCGCCACCGATGTGGCCGCACGCGGTTTAGACATCAAAGACGTACCTGCGGTGTTTAACTTTGATTTACCCTTCAATGCCGAAGATTACGTACACCGCATTGGCCGCACAGGTCGCGCTGGCGCATCAGGTATCGCTATCAGCTTTGTAGCGCCTAGTGATGGTCGTTTGGTGGTTGATTTAGAGAAACTGCTCAAAACCAAAATCGAACTCGAAGGCATCGAGTACCCAGAGAACTTGCCAGACATCCGCAAGCAAGGTCGCATCAATGATGGCCGTCGCATGTATTCTGAAGCTGAGGGCAATGGCGAAGGTAGTAGTAGATCTAACCGCAACAGCAGCCGTGACCGCAGCAGTAGAGATGATTCGCAAAGCCAGGCTGATCGAGGCGAACGCTACGCATTCAAAGGCCCAAAACCTAAAGCGCATGACCCGTTTTTCGACAAGCCATACGAATCTGCACCCGTAACAGCATCAGCTGATGGCGCAGCCGTTACCGCGACACCCGCTTGGGAAGCTGCCGCAAAGGCAAGCCCGGCGCGTGCGGGCAAGTCTGCCAACATTCGCTCTAAAAAGCGCGTTGCAGCTTTGTTTCAAGCGATTGCAGCTCCCGTCGTTACAGAACCCGTGCAAGAGCCGGCTGAAATTAACTAAGTTTGGTTATTTAAGCTGGGGCTTTTGCGATTGCTCGCATTCAACGTGAATCAATTCATGGTCTGCAGAGTCTGATTCGTCCAGCCGTAGCGCTTTCAAACAGCCACCCCACACACAGCCACCATCCAGTGCCAGCACATCGGGTCGGTTCAGCCAGCCCAGCGTTGACCAATGCCCAAAAGCAACTGTCACGTCTTTGGTCGCTCGATTCGGCACATCAAACCACGGCATATAACCTGCGGGCGCAGCATCCGCGCTGTCTTTGGTGGCAAATTCCATGCGTCCATCTGCCGTGCAAAACCGCAGGCGGGTAAGGGCGTTGATGATGACGCGGTACCGTGCTGTTCCTGTTAAATCATCGCGCCACACAGCAGGCTCGTCACCATACATGTCATGTAAAAATTCAGCCAATTCGGTTGGAGATGCAGTACGCAAGATGGTTTCCACTTCGTTAGCATACGCTATCGTATCAGTAGCAGTCCAGGCAGGTAATACAGCGGCATGAACCATGATTAAGTCATTATTTTGGATATTTTTAGGTGCTTGATAAAGCATTGCCATGTTTTGATGTTTGAGCCAATGCATCAAAGCGGGCAATTGGGGCGATTGCAAAATTTCGGTCAAGGTGTCTTTGCGATGTGGTTGCCGCACACCGTGGGCGATGGCAAGTAAGTTTAGGTCATGGTTGCCAAGCAAGCAGTGTGCTGCATCGCCATATCGCATCAAACGCTCTAAAACGGCTAAAGATTCCGGCCCACGATTCACCAAATCGCCTAGAAAGAAAAGAACATCGCGGCTAGGTGAAAAGTCTATTTTTGTGAGCAAGCGCCCCAGTACGCTGTCGCAGCCCTGCAGGTCACCAATCAAGTAATTTGCCATCAGTTATTATTGCACTCTACGGTTTTTATGGATTTGATGTTGTGGATTTAATTTTGATTTTGGTGTTGACGCTGTTCAATGCTGTGTTTGCCATGTCAGAAATGGCGCTGACAGCCAGTAAAAAGGCGCGTCTGGCGGCGATGGCTGAGGCGGGAGACAAAGGCGCGGCTAAGGCACTGGCGTTGATGGATCAGCCCACGCATTTTTTATCGACCGTGCAAGTTGGCATCACCTCTATTGGTATGTTGAACGGTATTGTGGGTGAAGCTGCTTTTTCAGAAGGCGTGTCTTTGTTTTTGCAAAGCTTTGGCACAACACCAAAAATTGCAAGCGTTGCGGCAACGACAATCGTCGTTGTTGGGATCACATTTATCACGCTGATATTTGGTGAACTTGTCCCTAAACGTATCGGTCAATTGCATCCTGAAGCTGTGGCTAGACTCATTTCAAGGCCCATGAGTGCTATCGCAACCATAGCTGCACCATTCGTGAAATTGCTGGCTGCATGCACACAAGGCATCCTTAAATTACTACGTTTTGATGTACACGCAGTGCGCAGTGTGACGGAAGAGGAAATCACCGCAAGCTTAGAAGAGGGTGTTGACGCAGGTTTGATTGAAGAGCACGAGCACCAAATGGTGCGCAATGTGTTTCACCTTGATGACAGGCCACTCACGTCGCTGATGATTCCACGCATGGATATTGCGTGGCTGGGCGCACAGCTCACCGTCGCACAAGCGCTGCAGCAAATCGGCGAGCATGAAGCGCATGCCAACCATTCGTGGTACCCCGTGTGTCGCGGCGGTTTGGATCATGTGGTGGGGGTTATCAGCGTTGCAAAATTACTGGCAACGAAAGAGCTTGATAAACCCATCGAACAACTGGCTCTGCCCGCATCGTTTGTGCCAGAAACGTTGACCGGCATGGAAGTTTTGGAGCAATTCCGTCAGCGCTCTGAACGTATCGTGATGGTGGTGGACGAATACGGCGAAGTGCAAGGCTTGATGACACCGCGCGACATGCTGGAAGCCATCACGGGAGAGTTGCGACCCAATGCCCAAGTAGACGCGTGGGCAACGCATCATGAGGATGGCACATGGCTCTTAGATGGTTTGATGCCGCTGGCTGAGCTGCGCTCAAGACTAGATATCAAACAACTCCCGGATGAAGACAAAGGCCGTTACAACACAGTGGGAGGCTTGCTGATGTCAGTGTCGGGTCGATTGCCCGTTGTGGGCGAGCGCATTACCTGCGAAGGTTGGGAGTTTGAAGTGCTGGCGCTGGAAGGACGCAGGATTGATAAATTACAGGCTAGACCCTTGACTGAAAACCAAAGCTAAAATCCAAAAATTAGTTCGATCAAATTTAGTCACTTTTCATCGCTGTTGCAGCGATGTCGAGTGAGCGCAATCGCAGCGCTGGTTCAAAAACGTCGCACACCAGCATGAACTCATCCGCTTGCGTGGCCTCAGCCATGGCGTTTAAACCAGCCTTCACCGTCTCTGGTCCACCTACCACAGCGCAAGCCAAGAAGTCATCGATCGCAGCACGCTCTTGCGGGTGGCGCTGTGCCATGTAGTTTTCAACAGGTGGAAGAAGCCGACGGCGATCTCCTGTCAAAATCCCCAAAACGCGCTGGTAGGTGCTGCTGGCAAGATACTGTGCTTCGTCATCTGTAGGCGCTACGATCAGCGGCAAACCAACCACGACATAGGGTTTTGCAAGTGTTTCAGAAGGGCGAAAATTCGAACGATACACATCCAAAGCTTGCAACAACAAACGCGGCGCAAAGTGTGATGCAAACGCATACGGCA
>JBEGUP010000186.1:0-4251 GCA_041178825.1 Pseudomonadota bacterium
AGCGAGAAAATAGCGGTGGTTTTGAACGACGCCAGGTAGCTTTCATCGTTCCAAAGCTGCAAAAAATTTTGAAACCCCACCCATTCTCTGGACAGCCCAAACGCGTCTTGTACCTGAAACGATTGCATAACAGCTTGTGCCGCTGGCCAAAAGAAAAACACCACAATCACGACCAACTGGGGTGCAATCAGCAGCCAAGGCAGCCAAGTTGATCGAAATTGAACGCGTTTTTCCACTTACTTACCTTGTTATTTACCTTTGTTCGCCGCCTCAAAACGTGCCAAGTGCTCGTTACCACGGCTCACGATGGCATCCAGCGCTTCTTTGGCTGTCTTTTTGCCATTCCACACTTGTTCCAATTCTTCGTCTTCCACAGCACGGATTTGTACGTAGTTACCAAGGCGAATGCCACGGCTCTTGTCGGTGACTTTGCGAATCATCTGCGACACGGCAATGTCAGTACCTGGCTTTTCTTTGTAGAAACCTGATGCTTCTGTCAGCTTAAATGCCGCATTGGTGATAGGCAAATAGCCCGTGCGTTTGTGGCTGGCGGATTGGACTTCTGGGCTAGACAAGTAGCTGAAGAATTTAGCAATGCCTTTATATTCAGCTGGTTTTTTGCCCGCCATAACCCACAAACTTGCGCCGCCGATGACGGTGTTTTGTGGCGCGCCTGCCACATCAGGGTAGTAGGGCATGGTGCCTAGGGCGTAGCCAAACTTGGCGTTTTTCGCCACATTGCCGTAAAAACCAGCTGATGTGGTGACCATGGCACATTCGCCTGAAATGAAGCTGGCTTCAGGCACGTTGCCGCGACCTTTGTACACAAACAAACCTTGCTTGGCCATGTTGCCCAAGTTTTCGATGTGGCGCACGTGCAGGGGAGAGTTCACCTTCATGCGTGCATCCAAGCCAGACAAACCGTTGTTTTTGGTGGCAAATTCGACGTTATGCCAAGCAGAGAAGCTCTCCAACTGCGTCCAACCCTGCCAAGCCGTGGTGAACGGGCATTTGTGGCCGCTAGCTTTGAGTTTTGCGGCTGCCAAGGCCACTTCTGGCCAAGTGGTCGGGAGTTTCACTGTGTCAATACCAGCCGCTTTGAAGGCATCTTTGTTCACATAAAAAATGGTGGTGGAGCTGTTGAACGGGAAGCTCAGCATTTGGCCGTTCGGCGCGGTGTAATAGCCTGCAACGGCTGAGACATAAGCGGTTGGGTCAAACTTTTCGCCTGCGTCCTTCATCACTTGTCCGACTGGGACGATTGCGCCCTTACTGGCCATCATCGTAGCAGTGCCCACCTCGAAAACCTGCAAAATGTGCGGCGCGTTGCCAGCGCGGAAGGCGGCGACGGCGGCCGTCATCGACTCGTCATACGTGCCTTTGAAGGTTGGGACGATTTTGTACTCTTTTTGGCTGGCGTTGAAATCTTTGGCTAGGTCGTTCACCCATTCGCCGTTGACGGCGGTCATGGAATGCCACCATTGCACCTCGGTTTGTGCCGTCGCTTGCAGGCTGAAAAGACTCAAAACTGCAGCTGCAGCAGCCACAAAACGTAAATTTTTCATGAAAATCTCCAAATAAATCAACAAATTACCCAAAAACTCTGTCTATCAATTAGTCTCTTAAATGATAGTTGAGAGAACCTGAAAAACGCTTCGGGTTATCCACTACTAAGACGTGAGCGACCGTTTTACAGTACTCCGAGTTGAATTTAGCGCCTAAATGTGTCCGCTGGGTGACAAGGGTATGCTGCACTGCGGTAATATTGGAGGAGATGAACGCACCTATCCAACTTTTTACACATTCAACCCCTTCGCCAGACTCTGGTGCGGGCGGGCACGGCGCTGAGCGCATTCGCGAAATCCCCTACAACTACACCTCGTTTTCAGACCGTGAAATCGTCCAGCGAATTTTGGGCGACCGCGCTTGGCAAATTTTGAACCAACTGCGTGAAGAACGCAGCACTGGCCGCTCTGCCCGCATGCTGTACGAAGCCATGGGCGACATTTGGGTGGTGAACCGCAACCCGTATTTGCAAGACGATTTGCTGGACAACCCGAAACGCCGCCAACAGCTGGTGGACGCTTTGCGCCACAGATTGTCAGAAGTAGAAAAGCGTCGCACACCGCAAGCTGATGCACCTCGTGATGCCTTGGTGGGAGAGCTGATTACCATGGCAGCCGGCGCAATCAATACCTTTGATGCTATATTTTTAAAAGCAACAGTGCTGCGTAAAAAGACGCTAAAAACGCTGGGAAAACTCACTGCGAGTGACAACATCAAGTTCGACGGCTTGAGCCGCGTCAGCCATGTGACCGATGCGACCGATTGGCGCGTGGAATACCCGTTTGTGGTTTTGACGCCTGACTCTGAGGCCGAGATGGCAGGCTTGGTCAAAGGCTGTATCGAGTTGGGGCTGACGATTATTCCGCGTGGCGGCGGCACAGGTTACACCGGCGGCGCGATTCCGCTGACCTGGAAAAGCGCGGTCATCAACACCGAAAAGCTAGAAGCCATGACCGAGGTGGAAATGCGCACTTTACCGGGCCATTCCCAGCCTGTAGCGACGGTGTGGACCGAAGCTGGTGTGGTCACGCAACGCGTTGCCGACGCGGCGGAGCGGGGCGGTTTTGTCTTCGCGGTAGACCCAACATCAGCCGAAGCCAGCTGTATTGGCGGCAACATCGCGATGAACGCGGGTGGCAAAAAAGCCGTGTTGTGGGGTACGGCGCTGGATAATTTGGCCAGCTGGCGCATGGTGACGCCAGACGCCAAATGGCTGGAAGTAACCCGACTGAATCACAACATGGGCAAAATTCATGATGCAGATGTGGCGAGCTTTGAGCTGAAATACTTTGAAGCCGATGGCAAAAAGCTGATCAAAACCGAGCAATTAGATATTGCCGGCCCGTCTTTCCGCAAAGAAGGCTTGGGCAAAGACGTGACTGACAAGTTTTTGAGCGGTTTGCCAGGTATCCAAAAAGAAGGTTGCGACGGCTTGATCACCAGCGCCCGCTGGGTGGTGCACAAAATGCCGCAGCACACGCGCACGGTCTGCTTGGAGTTTTTTGGCAATGCCAAAGACGCGGTACCCAGCATTGTGGAAATCAAAGATTTCATGTTTGCCGAGCAAAAGCGCACGGGCGTTGTATTAGCTGGTTTGGAGCATTTGGACGACCGCTATTTGAAAGCTGTGGGCTACGCCACCAAATCAAAACGCGCCCATACCGGAACCAGCAATGGATTGCCAAAAATGGTGCTGTTTGGCGACATTGCGGGCAACGACGCCGACGACGTGGCGCGTGCCACCTCGGAAGTGGTGCGGATTGCGAATTCGCGCAATGGCGAAGGCTTCATCGCCATCAGCCCTGAAGCACGCAAAAAGTTTTGGTTGGACAGAAAGCGCACAGCGGCGATTTCAAAACACACCAACGCCTTCAAAATCAACGAAGACGTGGTCATTCCGCTGCCGCGCATGGCGGAATACACCGACGGCATTGAGCGCATCAACATCGAACTGAGCTTGCAAAACAAAATCAAGCTGTGTGATGCGTTGGAAGATTTCTTTAAACAGGGCAACTTACCGCTGAGCAAGCAAGATGATGCAGCGGGCATCACGTCCAGCGAACTGTTGGAAGACCGCGTTGCCCAAGCTTTGGCGCTGATTGCAGATGTGCGCAATTTATGGGTGGGTTGGTTGGCGAATGTGGAGACGTTGTTCCCACAGCTCCAAGACCACACTTTGCGCGCCAGCTGGAAAACGGATATTCGCGCTAAGTTGCAGTTGGTTTTTACGGGTGCTGCGTTTGTACCAGTTTTGGAAGAATGCACCGCGATTCATAAGCGAATCCTAAAAGGCCGCGTTTGGGCTGCTTTACACATGCACGCGGGTGATGGCAATGTGCACACCAACTTGCCAGTGAACAGTGACGACTACGAAATGCTTCAATCCGCCCACGCCGCCGTAGCGCGCATCATGGTGCTGGCGCGTAGCTTGGATGGCGTGATTTCGGGCGAGCATGGCATTGGTATCACCAAGCTGGAGTTTTTGACGGATGCGGAGTTGCAACCGTTTGCAGATTACAAGCAACGCGTTGACCCTGAAGGCCGTTTCAACAAAGGCAAGTTGCTGCGTGATAGCTTGATTCGCCCTGAAGTTGTTGCAAATTCGCTACAAAAAACAGAGCAGTCTAGGCAGTCAATACGCCGACTACGGGCTGATTCATCTGTTAAAGTGAATGATGAAGCGAA
>JBEGUP010000187.1:0-4241 GCA_041178825.1 Pseudomonadota bacterium
CCACGCGGCGCGTGGGCGGCTTGCCGCCCGCAGGGTCCACGATGGGCAGGTAGCGCACAGGCGAATCGTGCCATCCGCCCGAACGCTTGTGCACCGGCTTGAGCTCGGGCACCGACAGGCGCGGCACCAAAGTCACGCCCATGCCGGCAGCCACCATGTGCTTGATGGTTTCCAGCGACGAGCCCTCAAAGGTCTTGCGGATGCCGTCGGTCTGGCTCGCATAACGCGCGAATTCGGGGCACACCTCCAGCACATGGTCGCGAAAGCAATGCCCCGCACCCAGCAACAGCATGGTCTCGTTTTTCAGCTGCTCGGGCGTGATAAAGGCTTCTGAGGCCAAGGGATGGTTGAGCGGCAAAGCCGCCATGAAGGTCTCGTCGTACAAGGGGGCGACTGCTAGATTGGTATCAGGAAATGGTTCAGCCAAAATCGCGCAATCCAGCTCACCTGTGCGTAGCAATTCAAGCAATTTGACGGTAAAGTTCTCTTGCAGCATCAACGGCATTTGTGGTGTTTTGGCGATCACATGTCGCACCAGATCAGGCAGCAAATAAGGCCCAATCGTGTAGATCACACCTAGCTTCAGCGCACCGGCTAAAGGGTCTTTGCCACGCTTGGCAATTTCTTTGATATTGGCAGCTTGCTCCAGTACGCTTTGCGCTTGCAGCACAACTTCATTACCAAGCGGCGTGACTGTTACTTCGTTCGCGCTGCGTTCAAACAGCTTTAAATCCAGCTCTTCTTCTAATTTTTTGATCGCCAAACTTAGCGTTGGTTGCGACACGTGGCAGGCATCTGCAGCTTTGCCAAAATGCTTTTCTCGCGCGACTGCAACAATATATTTAAGCTCGGTAAGTGTCATGGGTTCTTTCTGTGAGCTTAAATTAAGGGCGAACCGCCTTCAAATACGCGCAATTCACCAGGCGCAAATGAAATCCAGTTTTCGTTGGTGGTTAGTGGCTCTGTAACGATGATGACAAATCGATCATCTGGGCCATTCAACTCAGCAAGATTGACGCGCACGTCTTCGTCCTTCAATTGCACCTCGCAAAACGGATAAGCGCGCTGCAAATAACACAACTTGGTGCTGGCATGCGCCCATAGAGCTTGACCGTTACTAAGTATGTAGTTAAACGTACCGAATGCGGCAATTTTAGGCGTTAATTCGCGCAAAGTGTGTGTCAACTCTTGCACACTAGGGGCTGAAGCGTGCGATTTGGCCAGCTCTTGCATGAGCCAGCAAAAAGCCAATTCACTGTCGGTGCTGCCAACGGGTTTGAAGCTGCCATGCAACATAGGTGTATAGTTTTTTAAATCACCATTGTGTGCAAACACCCAGTTGCGCCCCCACAACTCACGCACAAACGGATGGCAGTTTTCTAGAGCAACCGCCCCTACCGTAGCCTTTCGCACATGTGCCACCACGTTATGACTTTTGATGGGATAGGTGCGCAGCAAATTCGCCATCATGGAGGTGGAGGCACTTTCTTTGTCCACAAAACAACGCACGCCTTTGCCCGGTGTTGCACCTTCGCCTTCAAAAAAAGCGATGCCCCAGCCGTCTGCGTGATGGTCAGTAGAGCCGCCGCGCTGCGAAAACCCCGTAAAGCTTAAGGTTAAGCTGGCGGGCAAATGACTATTCATTCCAAGAAGTTGACACATAGCTATATTTTACAAGGCTGATTGCTATCAAAATAGCTATCCACCAGTCCACACTAGGGTTTACGCTGTACCTATCTAGTTTGACACCTCCAGAAGCTTGCTTTAACCTTGCTTTCTTTATACTTGCAAATTTACTTAAAAGCATTAAAGGATGAGACATGGCTTCTGAATCGACGCAACCCCTGTTACTTGACTACGTTTACAACCATGAGGCTGCTCGCACCAACGAGGTTTATTTAACACAACCGATTGGCAACGATCAAGTCATCGATTACACATGGGGGCAGACGCTAGACCAAGCCAGACGCATGGCAACCCACCTCAAAAGCCTAAACTTAGAGCCTGGTGCGCGTATTGCGATTTTGTCAAAAAACTGCGCGCATTTCTTCATGGCAGAACTGGCGATTTGGATGGCTGGCGGTACTACTGTTGCTATTTTCCCGACTGAAGGCGCGGATACCGTCAAGTATGTGCTCGAGCATAGCGGTGCTAGCCTGCTTTTTGTTGGTAAATTAGACACGTGGGACAAGCAACTGCCAGGCGTTCCTGCCGACATGCCGCGCATCGCTTTTCCTCTTGCACCAAAAACAGACTACGACACTTGGGATGCCATTGTGTCGCGCACAACGCCCATTGCAGGCAAAGTTTCTCGCTTGCCCACCGATTTGGCCATGATTATTTACACCTCTGGCTCAACAGGACAGCCTAAAGGCGTAATGCACAGCTTTGAACGCATCACCGCGGCAACGCGCGGCATTGACGCAAGGATGGCGGAGACACTAGGCAAAGGTTCTACGAACCGCATGTTGTCGTATTTGCCACTAGCGCATGTGTTTGAACGCGCTTTTGTAGAGTCATTCTCATTTTTAAACGGCAAATGCCACATCTTCTTTGCAGAAACGCTTGACACCTTTGTCAAAGATTTGAATCGCGCCAAACCGACGCTGTTTATTTCCGTGCCGCGCTTGTGGTTGAAGTTTCAGCAAGGTGTGTCTGCCAAAATGCCACCGTCAAAGCTCAACTTGTTGCTCTCGATTCCATTACTCAACAAAATTATTGCGAAGAAAGTGTTGACGGGACTTGGTTTAGATCAAGTCAAATTGGCGGGCAGCGGTTCTGCACCTTTGCCACCGGCATTGATTCATTGGTACCGTCGTTTGGGTCTCAACTTGGTTGAGGGATACGCCATGTCTGAAGACTTTGCGTACTCACACACCATGACAGAAACACAAAACGAAATCGGTTACGTTGGCGTACCTTACGATGGCGTGCAAGTACGCATTAGCGAGCAAGGTGAGATTTTGATTAAATCGCCAGGTCAAATGGTGGGCTACTACAAACGACCCGATTTGGATGCTGAAGTTTTCACAGCCGACGGATTTTTCTGCACGGGCGACCAAGGCGAACGCCTGCCTGACGGTCAACTCAAAATCACCGGTCGTTTAAAAGAGTTGTTTAAAACTGGCAAAGGCAAATATGTCGCCCCAGCACCGATTGAAAACAAGTTGAACGCGCACCCGATGATCGAATCAAGCATGGTATCTGGCGTGGGTCAATCAGCGTCTTACGCTTTGGTGGTTTTGGCTGAAGGCGTCCGACCTAAGTTGAGCGATCCAAGCTTCAAAGCAGAAGTAACGGAGCAAATGACAGCATTACTCAAAGAAACCAACAAAGGCTTGGCCGATTATGAGCAGATGAAAATGCTGGTCATCGCCAAAGAGCCATGGTCTATTGACAATGGTTGCTTGACTCCGACCATGAAAATCAAACGTAACAAAATTGAAGCATTGGTCGAAGCTGATGTCGACAAATGGTTTGCTGAAAAAGGTGCTGTACTTTGGGTTTAGATAGTCAACTAGATAATCGTTTGCGCGACCAACTTCTAAACGATAGAGTAACCGAGTTGGAAATCAAAGCCAGCTACACAGAAGACTTGATGGACCAGCTTGACAAAGTGATCGTGCGACAGCAGGAACAAATCGACCTGCTGATCAAAACGATTACCGAGTTGCGACTGTCCAGCACCGACGGTGGCTTAGGTGCTGCACGCAACTTGCGTGACGATTTGCCGCCGCATTTTTAAACATGTCGGACGCTATTTTGCAAGCGCGTGGTTTGACGTTTGCGTTTCCTCAACAACCGGTTTTCAACGATTTCTCAGTAGCTATTCCAAA
This sequence comes from Pseudomonadota bacterium, assembly GCA_041178825.1. Taxonomy (GTDB): domain Bacteria; phylum Pseudomonadota; class Gammaproteobacteria; order Burkholderiales; family Burkholderiaceae_C; genus Aalborgiella. The sequence continues at coordinate 3,837 of JBEGUP010000187.1, forward strand.
TGGCTTGACATATGTAGTCGGCGATGAAAGCTCGGGGAAAACAACGCTCTTGAGACTTTTTGCCGGTGATTTAACGCCACAAGCTGGCAGCATCGCTGTTTGCGGTGTCAACCAAGCAGGTAACCTGGCATCATACAAACAGCATGTCTTCTGGGTTGACCCACGCACCAGCGCACATGATCAAATCTCACCCAACGATTATTTTGGCTTGCAACGCAGCTTTTACCCTAACTTCAACGATACTGTTTTGCTTGAATTGATTGATGGCTTGAGTTTGAATGACCACGCTTCAAAAGCAATGTATATGCTGTCAGCGGGCTCAAAACGTAAAGTTTGGCTAGCAGCCGCCTTTGCCAGTGGTGCGACTGTGACATTGCTTGACGAACCATTTGCGGCTTTGGACAA
>JBEGUP010000188.1:0-4220 GCA_041178825.1 Pseudomonadota bacterium
CAAATGAAGGGGAACTTGAGAAACTTATTTCCTAATATTCATCTCATACTTGCTATTTATTTTATAGCTGCGTAGGCAGTAAATACGCCGGATATAGGCATAAATAGGCATAAATAGGCATAAATAGGCTAAAAATCGACTATAAAATCGATCTATAAACCTTGATTTAACAAATTTGAGTAGTTTTCGTCAAACTTTGGCCAAATTCTTGGCCATTTTGATCGCCGCAATCAAGCTAGCAGCATCCGCAATACCCTGCCCAGCAATGTCAAACGCTGTGCCGTGGTCAGGGCTGGTGCGTACCAGCGGTAAGCCCAGCGTCACATTAACGCCCTGTTCCACACCAAGATACTTCACAGGAATCAGTCCTTGGTCATGGTACATCGCAATCACGGCGTCAAACTCGCCTAACTGCTTGATGTCATTGATATTTTTATCTAGATTTTTGGTTCTGGCCCGCATAAAAACCGTGTCTGGTGCAAACGGCCCGACCACGTCGATGCCTTCCGCTTGAGCCGCTGCAATAGCGGGTGAAATGACTTCAATCTCCTCCCGCCCAAACAAACCGCCCTCACCCGCATGCGGGTTTAAACCAGCCACAGCGATGCGCTGACGTGACTTTTCACCAACGGTTCTGTGCAAAAAATCACGCGTTATACGAATAGTTTCAAACACGTTATCGTAAGAAACAGCCTCAATCGCGTCCCGCAGCGACATGTGGATGCTCACCAAAACAGTGCGTAATTCTTCATTCGCCAGCATCATCCGAACGGGTACTTGCTCTATGCTTTTGCCTAAAAAAGCAGCAGATTCTGCCTGCAACAGCTCGGTATGTCCAGGAAACTTCACCCCCGCCAACGCCAACGCCTCTTTGTGCAGCGGTGCGGTCACCAGCGCCGCAATCTGCCCCTTCAAAGCCGCCCGAGCCGCCCATACCACCGCATCTGCCGCAGCTTTGCCCGATTTTGCGCTGATTTTTCCGATTTCGAAAGGCTCAGCATTAATGACACCCTCTTGAAGCTCACCTATTTGTAGTACCTTTATTGATAGCAGCTCAGGCAATGAATACGCCGGCTGAGTGCCAATTTCAGCCTCTAGAATCGCTTCAATTTTGATAGCAGATTCGTGGCCTGATGTAACAAACCCAACCGCCCGCCGCATTGCCGCCACATCACCCACCACAAAGCAGTTTTGAGTCAGCTCAGGCTCGTGAATGAACGCTTTGACGATGATTTCAGGGCCGATGCCGGACGGATCGCCCATGGTGATTGCGATGGGTTTCATTTTTTACGCTGGATTATCGATTTCAATGAATTCATGTTGCAAATTAAACTGTTCCGCCACATGAGCCGCCACCGCTGGCGCACCGTAGCGCTCAGTCGCATGATGGCCACAGGCGAAGTAGGCAACGCCGCATTCGCGGGCTAAATGCGCTTGGGGCTCGGACATTTCACCGGTGATGAAAGCATCAGCTCCTGCGGCGATGGCAGCTTCAAAATAGCTTTGTGCACCCCCCGTACACCATGCTATATTTTTAATAGCTACTGAGGCAGCAAATACGGAGGATACTGGTCTTTTTAGGGTATTTTCTAGGTGTTTTTGCAGGTTTTCGGGGGAAAAGGACCGATTTTGCGCATTTGTATCGCTGTTTCGCCCAATATTTGTCAGCCAACCCAGTGATTGGTCGCCAAAGTGGGAAATCTCACCTCTTTCCGCCGCTTTTGGAGTGATAAATCCGAGTTTTTGGCCCAATTGGGCATTGTTACCCAGCTCGGGGTGGGAGTCTAGCGGCAGGTGGTAGGCATAAAGGTTGATGTCGTGGGCGAGCAGCAGTTTCAGGCGCTCTTTCATCCAGCCTGTGACCACGCCCGTTTGTCCGCGCCAAAACAGGCCGTGGTGAACGAAGATGGCGTCGGCTTTGGCTTCGATGGCTGCTTCTATCAAGGCGCGACTGGCTGTGACGCCGCTGACGATTTTGCGAATCTGCGCTTTGCCTTCGACCTGCAAGCCGTTAGGGCCGTAGTCGGTGAAGCGTTCGGGCTGCAGCAGGGTGTTGAAGGCGGCGAGTAGGGCTTGTCTGTCCGTCATGAATTTTGTCACGGTAATCGTGTATGGAACGTATGGAATTTTGCCATTGTGCCCCTACTTTGCTAATTACAAAGGCAAACAAAGGCAAATTTGCCACTTTTACATGGACAATGACGCACTATGAAACGATTTTGGCTCTTTTTCTCACAAGCAGTGACCGTTTTACTTGCGGCGCTATTTATCGTCACTACGCTGAAGCCGGCTTGGCTGGGTCATTCAAGCGCGTGGCTGGGCAGCTCAAAAACGCAGGTGGCAGGCATTTCGGTGACGGAAGCGCCTGCGCAAGCTGCTGGCGCTGCGCCTGTGGGCAGCTTCAGAACAGCGGCACAAACAGCGTCTGCAGCCGTGGTGAGCTTGAACATCAGCAAAAACGCTGTGAAAAATTCGCGCATGGACGACCCATGGTTCAAATTCTTCTTTGGCGAAAGAGGCGAAGGCAACCAAGGTGGTCAAGGCTCCGATCCACAGCAAGCGGGTTTGGGCAGCGGCGTGATTGTGAGCACAGATGGCTATATTTTGACCAACAACCACGTTGTGGAAGGTGCGGACGAAATTGAAGTGATCTTGAACGACAGCCGCCGCACCATTGCCAAAGTGATTGGCACAGACCCTGATTCTGACCTCGCCATCCTCAAAATCACATTAGATAAGTTACCCGCCATCGTGTTGGGCAACTCTGACGCGCTGCAAGTGGGCGACCAAGTGCTGGCGATTGGTAACCCGTTTGGCGTGGGGCAAACGGTGACCAGCGGCATTGTGAGCGCGTTGGGGCGCAACCAGCTGGGTATCAACACGTTCGAGAACTTCATTCAAACCGATGCGGCTATTAACCCCGGCAACTCAGGCGGTGCGCTGGTGGACGTGAATGGCAATTTGCAGGGTATCAACACCGCGATTTATTCACGCTCTGGCGGCAGTTTAGGCATTGGCTTTGCGATTCCCGTGTCCACCGCCAAGCAGGTGATGGAAGGCATTGTGAAAGACGGCGTGGTGACACGCGGTTGGATTGGTGTGGAGCCGCAAGACCTGTCGCCCGAGTTAGCCGTTACGTTTGGAATCAAAAATTCATCAAAATCGGGCGAAGCTTTACAAGGTGTCATCATCACCGGTGTTTTGCAGGGTGCTCCAGCGGCCAAAGCGGGCATTGTGCCAGGGGACATTATTATGAGTATCGCCGGAAAACCCGTTCGTAACGTTTCGGAACTTTTGACACAAGTGTCCAGCATCAAACCCGGAAACAGTGAGAAATTTGGCATTATTCGTAAAGAAACAGCCGTAGAGCTGGTCGTTACCGCTGGAACACGTCCACGACCTAAGGGGCAGCCGCGTTAAAGTAGCGCAAATCAATTATTTTTAACTGATTGCGCTAATTGCATAACCTATAAGGAAAAAAGAACATGAAAAAACTCAATTTACTAAAAATCGCCAGCGCAGCCCTTTTGGCTACAGCTGCCATGGCAGCCCAAGCGGCGGGCCCTGATTGGAGTTTGATCATCACCGGCCCAGGCATCGTTGTCCCTCCAGCACCTGCACAAGTAGCGCCAGTACGTGTCGCGCCTGTTGTGGTGGCACCGCCAGTGGCTATGCCGCCGCCAGCCAGCACAGCTGCCGTCCAAGGACACAGAGATAACAGAGACGGCCGTGCAGACGATGGCTGGGAGCGCAACCGTGATCGGGATCGTCAATTTCAAGACCGCTTTCAAGAGCGTTTCCAAGAGCGTGAAAACTATTGGTTAGAGCGCGAACGTGCTTTCCTCGCTCGCGAAAAAGCTTTCTTGGAGCGCGAAAAGCAACGGCAACTGGTGGTTGAAAACAACCAGCGCGCTTCTGCCGCTATCAATGATCGTCAAGAGCAGCAAGTCGACAGAATCGTTGAAGGTGTGAACAATGGGCGCATTACCAAAGACGAGTTTATTAATTTAATGGCACAACAAAAGCAAATCAGCAACCAAGAGCGCCAGTTTCTAGCTGATGGCTTTTTGTCGCAAGACGAGTTTGCACGCCTCAACGCAGCGCTTGACCAAGCGGGCCAGGGTATCCGTTCTGAGCGCCGCGACCGTCGCCAACCACGTGAGCGTATTTATTACCCACAAAATCGTTAAACCGATTTAATGTTCTGCAAAAGCCGCAAA
>JBEGUP010000189.1:0-4208 GCA_041178825.1 Pseudomonadota bacterium
GTGCTGCAACATCGCCACAGCATCCGCCCAATGGTTCAGTTGATTTGCGCCCAGCAAAACCGTATCAACCGTTGAATGCGCCAACGGAAACTGCAAAGCTGCTGCGCGAAGTGGTACGTTAAATTCGTCACAAACAACTTCAATCGCTCGTACGCGCTCTACCCACGCGGCAGGGGCGCTATCGTAATTGAACAATAGTTTCTCACCTTTTTGCTCTGCAGCTCGAACACCAGTCGCCAAAATCCCCGAATTAAACACACCACCAATAGCTATACGCATGCCACGCTGCTCACAAATCGGTAGCAATTCAGCGAAACCGCTATGGTCAACCAGTGTGTAGCGGCCAGCCAGCAAGATGCAGTCCAACTCGGCTTCTTTGAGCACATCTAAACAAACTTGCACATCATTCACACCCAAGCCGATGGCGCGAATCAAGCCTTCGCGTTTCATTTTTTGGAGCTCAGGAATGGCTTCGTCAATCACTTGGCGCAGCACTTTGGGGTAATTATCGCCATGGCAAATCGAGCAGCAATCGTGTATAAAAGCCACGTCCAAATGGCTCATGCCCATGCGCTGCAAGCTGTCCTCCACACTGCGGCGAACGCCAGTGGCGCTGTAATCCCAATGCTGGTTGTAAGGCAAGATGTTGACAAAGTTCAGCTGATCACGCTCGGCGGTGGCACTTGGCGTCAAAATGCGGCCTACTTTGCTGCTCAAAGTAAAAGTATCGCGCGGCAGCTGGCGCAGCGCTTGGCCAAAACGCTGTTCGCTCAAGCCATGGCCATAGTGCGGTGCAGTATCGAACATGGTGCAGCCGTCTTGGATGGCTTGCTCGATGATGCTTTGGGCATCAACGTCGCTCACAGCGGTAAACAAATTACCTAACGGCGCACCGCCTAGGCCAAGTTTCAAACCGCCGAGTTTGGCGTTTTTCAATGGAGGGAATAGTTGTTGAGATAGGTTTTTTGTAGTCATGTTGAGAGTGTACGTGTAACATATGATGATTGCATAACAACCCTTTAATTCACCATGAAATACCGCAACTTAGGCAACAGCAATCTCAAAGTTTCCGAGCTCTGCTTGGGCACCATGATGTTTGGCGACCAAACGGATAAAGCTGAGGCGACAGCCATCGTTGCGGACGCACACACCAACGGCATCAACTACATAGACACCGCCGATGTGTACACCAAAGGCGCGTCTGAGACCATGGTGGGCGAGATTCTGAGCGGTCAACGCCACGACTGGGTGCTGGCGACCAAACTGGGTAACGCCATGTCTGACCGCGTCAACGTTGGTCATTATTCCCGCAGCTGGATGATGCAAGAAATCGACGCATCGCTGGCGCGGCTCAAAACCGATTACGTAGATATTTTGTACATGCACCGTGACTACAACGGCATGAACTTAGAAGAACCGCTGCGCGCGCTGCAGGCCATGTTGCGCGCAGGCAAGATTCGCTACTGGGGTGTTTCAAACTTTCGCGGTTGGCGTATTGCCGAGATGGTGAATATCGCCAAACAACTCGGCATGCCCGGCCCTGTGGTTTGCCAGCCGTATTACAACTTGCTGAACCGCATGCCGGAAGTGGAAATTTTGCCCGCGTGCCAACATTACGGCATTGGCGTCACGTCTTACAGCCCGATTGCACGCGGCGTGTTGACGGGCAAATATATACCAGGTCAACAACTTGACCCCAATACGCGCGGTGGTCGTGCTGACAAGCGCATGACTGAGACAGAGTTGCGCCAAGAGTCTTTCGTTATCGCGCAAACGCTGATGAAGTATTGCCATGAGAAATCAAGTCTTAAAGCTGATTCCAAAGTCAGCTTGGCACAGTTCGCCACCGCTTGGGTGTTGGCGAATCCTGCCATCAGCTCCGTCATAGCTGGGCCGCGCACGTTGCAGCAGTGGCAAGACTATTTGCCTGCTTTGAATTATGTAGTGACAGCTGATGACGAAAAGTTGATTGACAGTTTGGTGCGTCCAGGCCACCCGTCCACGCCTGGTTATACAGACCCTGCTTATCCGTTGAATGGCAGGGAAGTGGGTTAATCAAAAATTTCGCTGACGTACTGCCCTATCGCCATTGAACTGGTCAACCCCGGTGACTCAATACCAAACAAATTCACCAAACCCGCAATGCCGTGGTCATTTGGCCCTTGAATCACAAAATCAGCGGCAACCTCAGTTGGTGCGCTAATTTTTGGACGGATGCCTGCATAGCCGGCGATTAAAGAACCGTCTTGCAGCTGTGGCCAGTATTTGCGCACTTCGGCATAAAAGGCATCACCTCGGGCGGGGTTGACGACCAAATCATCTGCCGTTTCAACCCACTGCACATCTGGGCCAAACTTGGCTTGACTACCTAAGTCCAGCGTCAAATGCACGCCTAAGCCGGCTGTTTCAGGTACAGGATAAATCAAATGACTGAAAGGCGATTTTCCGCTCAATGTGAAGTAGTTGCCTTTGGCATAGTAAGCTTTTGGTACAAACTTGGCGTCTAAACCCTGCGTGTTTTGTGCAATCAACGGTGCAGACAAACCAGCGGCATTAACCAGTGTTTTTGTGTATATTTCAGTGCCATCTTGCATAACTATTTTAATAGCATCTGAGGCAGTAAATACGCTAGCTACAGGTGAATTAAGCACCGTTAAACCACCTGCATTTTCAAAATCACCTTGCAGCGACAGCATCAGCTCATGGCTGTCGATGATGCCAGTGCTGGGGGAATGCACGGCAGCGACGCATTCAAGCTGAGGCTCCATCATTCGCGCTTCTTCTCGTGTTAACAACACCAAATCGTGTACCCCGTTGGCAGCAGCTTTGGCAATGATTCCTTGCAGTTGCGCGACTTGCGCCTCGCTGGTCGCGACAATCAGTTTGCCGCACCGTTGATGCCCTATACCACGCTCAGCACAGTAGTCATACAACATAGACTTACCTTGCACACACAGTTGCGCTTTGAGCGAGCCGGCGGGATAGTAAATACCAGCGTGAATCACCTCGCTATTGCGCGAGCTGGTGCCTGTACCAATCGCATTGGTGGCTTCCAGCACCAGCAGCTCTTTGCCGGCAAACTTTGGGCTGAGTGCCAGCGCTCTAGCCACTGCCAAACCCACCACACCCGCGCCAACCACTACTGCATCGACACAATCGACACTTTCTACGCTGTCCATATCAATCACAATCAAAAATTATCTTTATTTGTTCTAGGCAGATGCTGCCAATTTTAAAACAGCAGGGTAAGACGCTTGAATTTCCAAGCGATCTGTAACACCCTTTTGCATCAACAGTTGGTGCGCTTTTGGCAAGTTCCAGCACGGGATCTGCGTAAACATGTGATGTTCGCAATGGTAATTCACCCAATATGGCGCGACGAATGCACGCTCTAGCCAATTAGCGTAGGTCGTACGTGCATGGCGCAGCGGATCTGTGCCGTTTTCAACAATCAAGGCATGCTCAGCAATATTTCGCAAGCGGCTCACCAACGGCAACCATGTCATCATCGGCAACAACCACATCAGTAGCCAAGCCCACCACAAACCTGCCAAACTGAAAGCCAGTAACCCTAAGCCGTTACAGATATAAAACATGCGGGTTTTGTTGTATTGCTTGACAAACGTTTGCCCCGTTAAATCCCGAACGACTTTGCGCCACAACGATGTGCGAGTGATGGGAAACGGTTTTGACAACACCAAATCTGGGTCTTCCGATTGCTGCACAAATCGGTGATGTTGCAAGTGATAGGGTCGATAGATGAAAAGCTCGGGGGCGCAAAACCAATAGGCGATGAAATCGTTGACCTTGCGATTCTCATGCAGAAGTGCGTGGGCGGCATCGTGCATCAAAATATTCAAACCCAACTGGCGGTTGCCAACGACCATCACGACGAACGGAATCGTGATTGGCCACATCACCCCCACGACTATCGCCAAACCAATCACCGCCCAACAATGGACAATCACAGCAATGCCCTTCCAGTTTGATCGAGCAGACAGCGTCGCCCACTCCTCAGTGGTAAAGAAGTCTTCGGGTTTAACGCGGGCTGCAACACTCATGGGTATTTTCAATGATTAGATTGCTGCAAGATTACACCATCCAACTTCTTTGTAAGTAAGGCATTACAGAAAACCTACGAAAACCCACGATAGGGACGTAAAAAAAGGACTTAGATTTCTCATAAGTCCTTGATTTATAACCATCTT
>JBEGUP010000190.1:0-4202 GCA_041178825.1 Pseudomonadota bacterium
TCTTGCTTAGCGGTGCGCGGCCTGTAACTCAGTGTCGGCAGGGGCGCAAACACCACGCCGCGCGAGGCGGGCGCTTGCTGCGCACTGGTCAGCGCGTTGTGCTGCGCCACCTTATCGCGCACCTGCCCCTGTTTTTTAGCACCCCGCACTTCGGCGATCAGCAAGGTTTCCACTTCAGGTGAAATATGCCCCGTCACCACCAGTTGCTGCTCGCCGCCAATGGTGGCCATCTCAATGCCAGCCACAGCCAGTAATTCGGATGAGGGTGCCGATACTATGAAATTAGTAGCTATTTCGGCAATAAATACGCCGGCTACAGGCTGATTTTCATCAAACAAAGGCAAAGCACCCTGCTGCACAATCATCGACGCCACATCCAGCGCCTCAAACCCCATGTTGTTGATCAACCGATCTGCCAGTTCGTGTGCCGCGTTGGAGAACTTCGCCTCTACGACATGGGCATAGGCCTTGTTCAGCGCCTCGCGCCCGCGTCGTGCGGCATACGGCATGCGCAGCACACGTCCCAGCAGCTGCTCCACCGCTGTGGCGCTGGACAGTCGTTGTAGCGAGCACAGCACATAGGCAAACGGGCAATCCCAACCCTCGCGCAGGGCTTGCACGGTGATGACAAAACGCGTGGGCTCCGTTCGCAAGCTCAAATCCAGCCCGTCCAGCTCCCGTGTGCTGCCCGTGGCTACCTTGATTTGCGCAGGCGGAATGTGCAATTCGTCTTGTAGATACGTGCGCAACGCCTCGGGCGGCACTTCGTCGTTCTCGTTCTGTGCCTGAAACAGCACAATCGGGCGCACGTAGCCATTGCCGGCGGCTTCGTCTTTGAGCGCCTCCCCCTCCAGCGCGCGCTGCGTTTGCACGGCGGCAAACACCGCCTGCTGCCAGCCCAGCGGGTGCTCGGCCAGTGCAATCGGCAGTTTGACCATGCTTTCCGCCGCCAACTCCTGAGCACTCACGTGGTACAGCACATTGGCCTTGCCCGCCACCGGTGTGGCGGTCAGCTCCAAAATAATGCTGGGGTTTAGCCGTTGCAAAGCCGTAAAACTCTTGTCCGTTTTGGTGTTGTGCGCCTCATCGACAATCAGCATCGGCTCGTGCAGCGCCAGCCAGTTGGACAAACTCCAGCGCGGCTGGCCGATAAAGCCTTGCAACACACCAGTTTTATCCGTCGCAGCTTCCTCAGCCGTCACCAGCGCGTCGGGCAAACCATGCAAAACACGCAAACGCTGTTCGTCCACGCCTTTGAAGTGGCGCTCAAACCCTTCCGAAAAGCTGTACACATTGCGTTTATCGGTGTCGTCCACCCGAAAGCTTTGAATCGTCGTCACCACCACCACGGCCTGCAGCCCCCAGTCGGGCGGGGCGATGTTGGCTATGTCGTCCAGCGTACACACCCGCACCCCCGCGCCGTAATGCGCCGCCAAAGCCTCACGGTAGGGGTGGCCGTCGGTTTGCAGGGCTTTCAGGGTTTGGCTGCGAATCGTGTCGCTGGGCACCAGCCACACCGCCACGGGTGCGTCCGTCGCCCGCCACTCCTGCGCCATCACCTGTACCGCGTGTGCTGCTAGCAGCGTTTTGCCACCGCCGGTCGGGATGCGCAAACATACGCAAGGCGTTGCGCCAAAAGCATCCGCGTTGTAACTGTGCCCCGCCTGCTCCCGAAACGCCTGCGCCGCCCCATGCATCTGCGCCGACCGCGCAAAACGTGCCAAAGCGTCCAGCGCGGCTTGTTGGTAGGATTTAAGGGAGAGGGTGGTCATGGGAGTATTTGTTTAGCTTGAATTGTTTAATATTGTTTGTGAATTTGATGATTAAACAACTTAAGTCATTGATTTAATTGAATTAAATATTTTTTAATTGTTTAAGTTGTTTACTTGAAGTGAGTTTAAACAATTTAATTCTCTTGCCACCTAAATCACTGATGCGAAGAGAAGCGTGTAAGTTTCTAGCCATGGGTTGAGCATCAACGTACTTGCGTAAACTTTCCTGATGATCTCCACGGTATTTCGAGATAAGTTTTATCAACCGTGTTGGCTTGCATCACAATTTTGGGCCACCATTCAATTAAGCGAGCGGTGCGCTCCCAATGTTGTTGGCTTTGCCATGCTTTAGGCAAAACGAAAATATTAAGCCCACGCGACCTGACTAGCTCTTTTTCTGCATTATTTTTACGAAAAGTATCGCCACTAATGACAGTCCAATTGCCTTCATCTTTGAGGGCTTTCAGCCATTCGGTGTCAGTTGTATTTGGTAGAAATTTGTCTTTCAGTGCGACAACATCACCAACCGCCCCAGGCTCAAATTTATTGTTGCTAAGTGCGTCCAACGCTCGCGCCCAAGAGGGCGGCAGGTTGTGATCAAATAAGAAATTCAAGCCGCTTGCAGTAAGTGTTCTTCAAAGCGAATAGCCGCAGAGACGCTTTTGGTAGGTATTTCAAAAATACGTGCCACCATTGCAGCAGCAGCTTTATCTGCACCTTCAGCTTTGTAGCTTGCAAACAAAGCAGCGGTAGGAATACCAGACTCAGCAACGATTGGTTTCCCGAATTGACGGTCTGGATCAATCACGATATCGCGCTTATTCCCTTCTGGATACCAGCGTTTTGCATAAGCATTCTTCTGATCATATTCAATGCCTTTGTATAAAGACGGCTTGATGATTTGCCCAAATACATACTGTTTTTTTTGCAAATCCATCATTTCTTCTACAACTTCGCTACGAACAGCATCGGCGAATATCGTTTTGCCGTCAGTCGCAAAACGCAAAGCAGTCAGAGGATATGAGTCATTGAATGTTGACTTGGCATTTTCAAAGCATTTGCGAATAACAGCGACGGATACGCCGTGATGAATGAACTCACGAACGACACGAAGCTCCAGCAAATCACGAAATCCAATGATTTTTTCACCCCATGTATTAGCATCGTATTGCGGTGTCCAAATGGGTGCCACGTGCTTCTTGACTGTTTCATCAGCTGATTTTCGGGCGTAGTCATAGCCATACAACCATTGATTGATTGAACGCGTGGGTACGCGAACCAAATGCGCAGCTTCGGTAAGCGTATAGATTCCTAAACTGTCGAAAGTCGCATTCATGTTGAAAGTATCACCCTGTCATCCTTAATATCGCCAATGTCAATATTTAGACGTAAGTTTAACGCTTTTGCCGTTTTACCGCGCCCGCACATCATACGGAATATGCCTAAACGCCACCTTCGCCTGCTTTAGCCGCTCCTCGCCTAGCCGGCAGGCTTCGCCGTAAACGATCAAATCCAATTCAGCCCCTTCTGGCGCATCGGCCAGCACTTTGGCGTGCAATTCCAGCAGCGCGGCCAGCACTTCGCGGGTGAGCACATTGCCGCTGGCGGGGCGTTTGTCGCCCAAAATACCGTTGTAGAGCAGGTAATAGGCCGTTCCTTTGGGTGTTTGGGGAGCTTCCAGCGACGTTCGGGCTACTTCCTCCACCGCTCGGGCTGAGCCTGTCGAAGCCTCAACAAACCCTTCGACAAGCTCAGGGCGAACGGAATCAAACGCTAACTCACCCGTTTCACCCTGTTTTAGAGGCTCAATTTGGCTGTAGCCGGCGTATTCATTGCCTAAGGCGCTATTAAATATATAGTGTGTGCCAATATGCGGTGTGCCGGGTTTTGAGGCTGCCAAGTCCAGCGCCGTGCCGGTGTCTTGCTGCCAGACGAAGGCGGCCAGCGTCGCAAAGCGCACGGCGGGGTTGATGCGGCCATGGTCGTCAAACACCGTATCCCCCAGCCGCAGGAAGCGGAAAGCCCCGCCGCCCGTCCAATTGACAGCTTTGCTGATGCCGCCCTGCTCGCCGTCCAGCACCTTTTGCAATCTTGGCAAGCAATGCGTCGCCGCGTGTTCCCCCATCTCAATCCCAATCCACCGCCGCCCCATCTTGTGCGCGACGGCGGCGGTTGTGCCGCTGCCCAGGAAGCTGTCGAGAACGAGGTCGCCTTCTTTTGTGGCAACGCGCATGACGCGCTCTAGAAGACGTTCGGGCTTTGGCGTTCCAAAGCGTGTTTCGCCAAAAAGAGCTAATCCTTCCAGCATCGCTTCTTGATTGTGTCCAGTTTCGTCATAAGACCAGACTGAACGCGGCACGATGTCGCCTGAACCTTCAAGAAACTTCTTAATTCGAGGTAAGGACGCACCGCCTTCCACGCCCCAATAGA
>JBEGUP010000191.1:0-6515 GCA_041178825.1 Pseudomonadota bacterium
GCGCCACCGTTGTAGCTGACTCCTAACGCAACCCTCACAAAATGGTGCACTGCATAGGTATACGAAAGAGGTTAACCGATCTCAGCGAGAAAAGTTTCTGCACGCGTTTTCAAACTACCGGTAGCTAGAGACAATACTTCTTTTGCCAGCATTTTTGCACCTGTTGCATCGCCGATAGCTTTGAACTCTTGGGCCAGCGCGAGTTTGGTCTCTAAAGGGGCGTTGTCGCCAGGGATGGATGCTGCAGGACTTGCTTTAGAGGTCGTATTATTCAGGTCCAAAGATAGGTTGCCTAAATCAAGTTCTAAAGGTTTAGCCATATTGTTGACCATTGATGCAACCTGTGTTGCACTTGTTGCCGCAACAGCTGCTGCAATGACAGGGGTCTCAAAGTCTGAAACAGCTAGCGCAGCCTCGGTTTTAACCGGTTCAAGCGAAAAATCAGGGAAATCAACCAAAGGGGACTTTGGCGGCTCAACTTTTTTAGCCATTTCTGGAAATGCGGAAGCAAAGTTAAAGTCTAAATCTAAGTCCACAGAGGCTGGTGACTTGGATGATTCAGGGTCAAGTTGAGCAACAGTACGGGTCGAAAATTCAGTACCATTGAGAGCAGCCAGAGGATCGTCACCATCTGGTGCACCAGCATGATAAAGTGGGTTGCTAGGCTCTAGATCAAAACCCTCTTTGCTCAATGCCAGCCATTGCGGGTCAGACTCAGTTAAAAGCAATTTAGCTTTTAAAGCCATTTGTTCAAAGTTTTTTGCATCACGACGCTTAGAGTAAATCCCCATTAATTTCGCATAAAGTGCGACATTTTCTGGCTGCGTTTTGAGACCATCTTTGAGAATTTCTTCCGCTTGTACATCACGACCGTAATCTAAGTAAACATTTGCCTCAGTCAAAGGGTCCACAACGGCATGTGCATTCACAGCGGGCGCGACAAACTCGCTTGCTTCATGCGTGGCAACATGCGCTAGTTCTACATTTTCTAGAGGCGTTTCTGTAACTTCTGCAACAGGTGCTTCCGGCTCCATGATGGGCTCATTGGTCGTGTCGCTGAAAAAAGATTTCTCTTCAAAATGCTCGTCAGACAAAGCATCTTCTTCAGCTTGCTGCTCTGCGCGGCGTTTTTTACGCTTGTTGTTGGCATATAAACCGCCAGCTAAAAGGGCAACCAGCAAGCCACCAGCAGCGGGTAGTACCACGGGATCATCCATCAAAAAGTCTAGCGCACTTGGCTCGGCGGCAGGCGCAACTGCAGCAGGTGCTTTAGCGATAACTGGTGGTTTCGGTGTCACCGGTGTAGTTGGCGCGGCAGGTACGGCTGCCACAGTAGTCGTTGGAGCAACAGTGGCGGCTGGTTTTTCAGGCGTAACAGCTGCAGCAGTTGACGTTGCAGGTAAAGCCGCAGGTGCAGCAGGTGCTGCTGCTTTTGAAGATGGCGCAGCGCCTGCAATTTTGTTCAGTTCGCTGATGTTTTTTGCCAGCTCAGCACTGCGAGCTGCATCGTCTTTCGCCTGGCGTTCTTTAGCAATTTTTTCTAGATTCTCTTTGGCCGCAGCAGCTGTTTTGTCGCCTGCCGTCATCCCACCTTTTGATAAGGTGAGTTTGTCAGGGGTAGCAACAACTGCTTTTTGATCTTCAACTTTAGCTTCGATTTTGCCACCAGCTACGCGATCAGTCGATTTGGAGGCTAAGACTGGCGCACCTTCAGCAAGTTTTCGTCTAAAGCCATTGAAGTCTTTGCTCTGGGCTACAACACTTTGTTTGGCTTCATTGGCTGAAACAGCGGCCGCTTCAGATTCTGTTGGCAAATCTAAGATAGCTCCAGCTTTCAAACGGTTGATGTTGTTACCTACAAAAGCCTGCGGGTTACCCCGCAGCATGGCAACCAGCATTTGTTCAAGCGAGACATTGCCAGGTAAATTATTAGCTGCAATTTTTCCAGCTGTATCGCCGCTGCCAACTTTAACCTGTTCACCAGTGTTGTTGGTAGGTGTTTTTTGCGAAACAGCAGCAGGCTTGGCGACTGCAGCAGCTTTGGGCATGGCTACAGACGCAGGGCTGGCCGGCGTTGCGTTCTTAGTTGGTGTAGGTGTCGCAGTAGCAGTGGCCGTAACTGGCACAGCAACCGCTGCTACTGGTTGCGCAGCCGGCGCAGATGCTGAGGTAGTTGGCGCAGGTAAAACTGCAACAGGCGCACTAACAGCTGCAGCTTCGGCTTGCTTCGCCGCTGGTGGATCTAACAGTAGTGTGTAATTGCGGACAATACGACCCGTAGGCCAATTGGCATTGATAACAAGGTTGATAAACGGGTCTGTCACGATTTTGTCACTGCGCAACAGCAAATAACTGCTGCCGTTGTCACGACGCATTAGTGTGATTTGGGCAGATGCCAGCGCCGCGTTGTACTCCATGCCAGCGATTCTGAACGCTTCAGGTGATGCCAATGTTGCTTTTAGACCTGCACGTTCTTCGTCGTTGATATCAGGCACATCAATATTAGCAACCAAAGGTTCACCCAGCGACGATAAAGATGTGATACGACCTAAGGCAAGTGCATTTGCGTCAACATGGGCTACTGTCAATAACGCACCCATAGCGGCTGCCAGCGCACTTAAACGCCAAGTCTTGTTCGGCGTTGGCAAGTCAGCTTGTGTGATTGAGTTCAATTTGGTATGCATTTGCGTCTTTTATATTCGTATTCTGTGAAGGACCGACAACTCATCAACGTCGTCAAATAATGTATTAATTTAATATTAAAAATATTTAAATTTCATAACACATCAATGGCTTACATGAAAAAGCTAAGTCAATTTCTATATTGTGACTTGTACGGTACTACTTTAACTTGCAAACATAAAGACATTCACAGTTTTAACCAATTGACTGTTGTGAGCATGCAACTAATTGCTGCATGTTACTTGCTGCTCACACAGATTGTTGACTTTAGTCTTCAAGCAAAATCCGCAGCATGCGGCGCAGCGGTTCTGCCGCACCCCAGAGCAACTGGTCGCCAATGGTGAACGCGCCAACGTATTCAGGACCCATTGCCAGCTTACGAACCCGTCCAACTGGGATGCTCATGGTGCCAGTCACTTGCACAGGAGTCAGTTCACGCAAAGTGGCCTCTTTGGTGTTGGGCACGACTTTGACCCACTCGTTGTCCGCCGCCATCATGGCTTCTAGATCTGCCACAGGTACATCTTTTTTCAGCTTGAAAGTCAATGCCTGGCTGTGGCAGCGCATCGCGCCAATACGCACGCAGAAGCCGTCAACTGGCGTAGCTGCTGTTCCAAACATCGCGCCTTGACCCAAAATCTTGTTGGTTTCAACGCCGCCTTTCCACTCTTCTTTGGACATGCCCCAGCTGGCGTCAGTCTGCTGTTTCCCGATACCGAGGTCGCTGTCAATCCACGGAATCAAGCTGCCACCCAAGGGTGCGCCAAAGTTGGCAATTTCAGCTGCAGACAGGTTTTGCTGTTTCGCCAGCACTTTGCGGTCGATTTCTAGAATCGCCGATTTCGGGTCGTCCAACAAGGAACGGACTTCGCCATTCAACGTACCAAACTGGGTCAACAGCTCACGCATGTGCTGCGCGCCGCCGCCCGAGGCAGCTTGGTAGGTCATGGTGGTCATCCACTCGACCAAACCGGCTTTGTACAGCGCGCCTACGCCCATCAGCATACAGCTCACAGTGCAATTGCCGCCCACCCAGTTGCTGCCGCCTTTGGCGAGTGAGTTTTTGATGACCGGCAGATTGACCGGATCGAGAATGATGATCGCATCGTCCTTCATCCGCAGGGTCGAAGCCGCGTCAATCCAGTGGCCAGTCCAGCCCGCTGCGCGCAGTTTCGGGAAGACCTCAGAGGTGTAGTCGCCGCCTTGCGCGGTCAAAATGATGTCGCACTTCTTCAGCGCTTCAATGTCAAAAGCGTCTTTTAACGTGGTTTCGTTTTTGGCGTAGCTTGGGGCTTTGCCACCCGCGTTGGACGTGGAAAAGAACACCGGCTCGATGAGCGCAAAATCGCCCTCAGCCTGCATGCGGTCAATCAGCACCGAGCCGACCATGCCGCGCCAGCCTACGAGTCCTACGAGGTTACCTACTTTTTTCATTTTTAAGCGCCTTTCAAATTAATCAGTCTTGACTAATCCCCCGGCTCGTCTAGCTCCGGGGTGGGCGCGACGAACCGGGCTCCGGGCTGGATTAGCCTTTAATGGTCGTCGTTTTGGTGGAAATCTTGAACGCGCAAGCACCCAGCGCGCAAGCGGCGAGGATAGTTGTTGTGGAGGTCACAGAGGCGTTCATGATAATAATTATAACTTAGAGAATTTATTGAATATTTACACCTAAATCATCATTAATTGAGTTGGTATTCATTTATTGTGCCGATTGCATTCTGCACCTTTACAACTGAATCTTTGCAAGAAATGAATTCAAAGTAGCCGCGTTGACCATCAGTGTAAATAATGGTTAATTTATTCTCAGATAGGTCCCACTTGTAAATTGGCGCTGCAAGTGGGCCGCCTTTGTCACCAATAACTAACGAAACATGGTTTTCTTGAAAGCGCATATTGTGTACATTGAAATCGCTAATTAGATTCAGACTTTTACCAACAAGAGTTTCCTTAGTGAAATTGCAATTCATAGTTGAAATTGGAAGTTCCGCCGCCGTCAGCGAACCGGAAATGATCGCACACGCAAATAATGCAGTCTTTAAGAATCTAATTGGCATTTTTTTGATGTGAATTTCGCTACAAATAACATAGCTACTTTGGCAATAAACACGCCGGCTAGAGCCAAAAATAGCCTCTAAATCACCCCAAAGCCTTCAAAACTGCATCCCCCATCTGCACGGTGCTGACTTTCGTCGTCCCTGCACTGTAAATATCCGGTGTCCGCAGGCCTTGTGCCAAGACGGATTTGACGGCAGTTTCGATACGATCCGCAGCTGCCGCCTGGTTCAAAGAGAAACGCAGCATCATCGCCGCACTCAAAATCGTGGCCAGCGGGTTGGCGATGCCTTTGCCGGCGATGTCTGGCGCGCTACCGTGGCTCGGTTCATACAAACCTTGCTTTTTGTCGTTCAAACTGGCAGACGGCAACATGCCGATGGAGCCGGTCAGCATAGCTGCGGCATCGCTCAAAATGTCGCCAAACATGTTACCGGTCACCACAACGTCGAATTTCTTGGGTGCTTTGACCAATTGCATGGCTGCGTTGTCCACGTACATGTGGTCTAGGGCGACTTCGGGGTATTGCTTGCCAACCTCGGAAACCACGTCTTTCCAGAACTGGAAAGTCTCCAAAACGTTGGCTTTATCGACGCTGGTGACCTTTTTGTCACGCTTCATCGCTGCTTGGAAGGCGACGTGGGCGATACGCTCGATCTCCGGGCGGCTGTAGCGCATGGTGTCGAAGGCTTCTTCGCTGCCTGGGAAGTGCCCATCGGTCGCGATGCGGCGGCCACGGGGTTGGCCGAAGTAGATGTCGCCTGTCAGCTCGCGGATGATCAAGATGTCGAGGCCAGCGACCAGCTCTGGCTTCAAGCTGGATGCATCGACCAGCTCTTTGTAACAAATAGCGGGGCGGAAGTTGGCAAACAAGCCCATGTTTTTGCGCAGACCCAAAATCGCCTGCTCGGGGCGCAAAGGACGATCCAGCGTGTCGTATTTCCAGTCGCCGACCGCACCGAACAATACCGCGTCAGAATCCATCGCAAGTTTCAAGGTCGCAGGCGGAAGCGGGTGGCCGTACGCTTCGTAGGCTGCGCCGCCGACCAAGGCGGATTCCATTTCCATCTTCAGGTCAAATTCTTTGTCGATGACTTTCAAGACTTTGACCGCTTCTGCGACTATTTCTGTACCAATGCCGTCACCGGGGAGGATTGCGATTTTCATGTATATTCTTTTCTAAAAGTATTATTTTTGCTATAAATTTAATAGCTGCTCAGGCAGTAAATACGCCGGCTAGAGGTATATTTTGGACTTGAAAATTGATATAAAAATGATAGCAAATGCGCTAATACTGATTACAGCAATGTCTGCGCCAACCAAGGCTTGGCAGCCAAACGCTCGGCTTCAAAAGCCTTGATTTTGTCGCTGTGGCGCAATGTCAGCCCGATATCGTCAAAACCGTTCATCAGGCAGTATTTGCGGAAAGCTTGCACCTCAAACGGCCATTCCACGCCGTCGGGTTTGACGATAACTTGGCGCTCTAAGTCCACGGTCAGGCTGTAGCTTGGGAAGGCGGCGCATTCGTCGAACAACTGGGCAACTTGTGCTTCGCTCAAAACGATGGGCAGCAGGCCATTTTTGAAGCTGTTGTTGAAGAAAATATCGGCATAGCTGGGGGCGATGATGGCTCTGAAACCATATTGGTCTAACGCCCAAGGCGCATGCTCGCGGGAAGAGCCGCAGCCGAAGTTTTTACGCGCCAACAACACGCTTGCACCCGCATAACGTGGCTGGTTCAGCACAAAATCAGGGTTGGGCTTGCGGCTGGTCGGGTCTTG
>JBEGUP010000192.1:0-4196 GCA_041178825.1 Pseudomonadota bacterium
GGGTCAGCGTGTAGCGTTGATTGGCTCAAACGGTAGCGGCAAAAGTACCTTACTGCGGGTGCTGAATGGTTTGATTTCATCCAAAAGCGGTCAAAAATCCGGACAAATGTCGGGAACTGTGCAAACTTATACCAATTTGCAGCAAGCCATGCTGTTTCAACGGCCACTCATGCTGCGCATGAGTGTGCAAGCCAATGTGGCTATGGGTTTGTGGTTGAGTGGCATGGGTTGGGCAGAAGCTAAAACGCGTGCTTTGGCAGGTTTGGCGCGGGTTGGGCTGCAGGCGGAGGCTGCTAGATCTGCCAAAACGTTGTCGCAAGGGCAGCAGCAGCGTGTAGCCTTGGCGCGCGCTTGGGCTGTGTTGTCGGATACAAAACAGTCGAATGCACTTTTGCTTGACGAGCCTACGGCCAGTATGGATCCTCACGCCAAACGCGAGGTGGAGGCGCTGATGCAGGACTTTGCCACACAAAATATGACGCTAGTTTTTTCAAGCCACAACTTAGGTCAAGTCAAACGCTTGGCAACGCATGTGGCGTACTTGGAGCATGGCAAGCTGTTGGCTTATTTGCCAGTGGGTGATTTTTTTGATGCTGAAAAACTGCTCGCCATTTCGCCTGAGGCTGATGCGTTTCTGAAAGGTGAAGCGACTTAAATTGTATTTTTATGGGTCTAAATATGCATCTAGCCGGCGTATTTATTGCCTAAGTAGCTATTAAAAATATAGCAAAAATAATACAATAAGGGTGAAAATACTTAAACTTTTTAGTTTAAAAGCTTGCTGGCTTTGGCTAATTTGCCTGTCACCAACTTGCGATACAAGGTAGCGCGGCTGATGCCCAAGTCGCGCGCCGCTTGGGCGATGTTGCCTCGGGCTTGGTCGACGGCTTGTTTGATCATTTCCGCTTCAACATCGCGCAGGGCATGGCTGGCATGAGCTGAATCGGTGCGGATGTGCAAGTTGGTTCGCTCGTTTTCAGGACGCAAAGCCAAAGCTATGAGTCGCAGGCCTGACCAAAGCGGCACTTCAATGGCTGCGTGCGAGCGGCGCGAACTGTCAAACAGCATAGAAAACGGCATGGCGAACAAGTCACTGGCATGCATACCGGTACGGCTGAGCTGACCCAATTGCGGTACCATGAACCGTGCGGTTTGGTTGGCTCCTAGGATGTTGCCATCGCTGTTCAGCGCGATCAACCCATCTGTGTCCTCACCCAGTGGTTGGCCTGGCCAGTTAATACGCAGCAGCAAATTGTGCGGTTGTTGCAGTAGCAGCGCGTTTTCAATCGTTCGAGCAGTCAATGAGGTGAGGTGTTTCAGCTCAGGGCGCTCCGGTACCATGATGCCGGTTAAGTCCAGCATGCCAATGCATTGCCCGTTTGAGCCAAACAAAGGAGATCCAGCGCAGCTAAAAGCGGTGTTGTCGTTGAAAAAATGCTCACCACGGTGCACCCATACGGGCTGCAGCTCGGTCAAAGCCGCACCAATGGCGGTGGTGCCCACAGCATTCTCGGATAAATCGACACCGATTCGGCTGATGAGTCTGGCGCGTTTGTCAGTTTGGTCAATTGGGCCATTCGCATCGATGACGATGCCTTGTGCATTGGTCAAAATAGCAAAATAGTTGGTGTTGGCAATGGCACGGCCTAATTTGTCCATCAAGGGTTTTGCCGCACGTATCAGGTCGTGGTTTTCCACCTCAACACGTCGTAAATCTTGGCTGCTGATTTGTGCGAATTGCACTTCGGTTTGCGGCTCATACCCCTTGGACAGGCAACGCTTCCATGAGCGTTCTATCCAGCTGTCGATATGGCTGGTTTGCAGTGACCCACGATCTTCCAGCACGCTGCGCCGCGCAACGGCAATGTGGTTCAACCTTGCATCAAGGGGTGTCATGCTCAATTTATAACATATGACGCTGACTTGATTCCTATGACAGTCAAAGCCAGCGACCCAAACAAATGCAGCCCAGCCGTCAGTAAAGCCAGTGAATAACGGCCTTGGTTGAGCATGCCAACGACTTCAGCAGAAAAACTAGAAAAGGTGGTCAAAGCGCCTAAAAAACCAGTGACCAACGCCAAGCGCCACACAGGGTCAAGTTCGGGCAAGGCTTGAAAGACGGCTACGCAGACGCCCACCAAATAACCACCTATCAAGTTGGCCGCTAAAGTTCCCCAAGGCAGCGTTAACGCGCTGGCTGCTGGGTTGGTCATGGTCGGATTGAGCCATAACCCAAGTTGCCAGCGGGCGAGGGCACCTGCGCTGGCACCTATGCAGATGGTGAAAATGATGAGCATTCGCAAAGTATAACGGGCATAAAAAAACCCGCCGAGGCGGGTTTTCGATGATTGGCAAATAAGAATTACTTCTTAGCTGGCTCTGCAGCAGGCTTAGCATCAGCTTTTGCATCTTTAGCGGCTGGCTTAGCGTCTTTAGCTGCTGGTTTTGCATCTTTGGCAGCTTTCTCGTCAGCTTTTGCTTTTGCAGCAGCTTCTTTCTTTGCTTTAGCTTCGTCAGCTTTAGCTTGCTTAGCGTCAGCCTTGGCTTTTGCTTCAGCTTCTTTTTTAGCTTTAGCTTCTGCTTTTGGGTCAGCCTTAGAATCAGCTTTGGCTTCTGGTTTAGCATCAGCTTTTACGTCGGCTTTTTTCTCTGTAGTCGCAGCTGGCTTGGCATCTTTAGCGTCTTTTGCAGCAGCTGGCTTCTCAGCCGCTTTTGTAGGAGCAGCGGCAACACCTTTGAAGCTTGCACCACCAACCGTCAGACCTTCAGCGGAGAACTTGGCTGCATTGGCTTCGCCCACGCCGTTAACGCGTGTGACCAAATCGTTCCAATCTTTAAAGTTGCCACCTTTTTTCTTTTCATCCAAAATTTTGGCAGAAATAGCAGGGCCAATGCCTTTGATGCTGTCAAGTTCAGCAGCTGTGGCTTTGTTCACATCAACAGCGGCAAAAGAAACTGCTGCGTACATCATGACCATCACGGCCAGAATTTTTTTCAACATATCAAGACTCCAGTTATAAAAAAGGTTAAATAAAAACTAACAAAAAACATTGAGCTAAAAGCCAACCAGTTAACTTTTAACGCATTTGGCTGGGCTGGACTATAACGGTACTTTCTTGCGTTCAGTTGACCAAAACCAAAAAAATGGCTAAAACCCCATAAATTTTATGTTTTTGGTTCTTTTTTTAAGTTAATTGGTGTCGAGAACTAGTTATTTTGCCGCTAATTGTTGAATGTAGGCGCTAGCGCCTTGGCTGACATCGGCAAACACATGGTCGCAACCGGCAGCACGCAAAGCGGTCAAATCAGCTTGGGTGTGGCACTGGTATTTGCCAACCAAAGCGGAGGGGAAGGGGATGTATTGGATCAATTGTTGCTCAACCAATTGCGCTAATGTCCCTTTGTCGTTGCTTATAGACTGACTATTTAGACCGTGCATGGTGTTAACGACAGCGACAGCTATATCGTTAAAGGGTTGTGCTCGGCCTGTGCCCAAGTTGAATAAACCCGAAACTGTTGGGTTGTCATAAAACCAAAGGTTCACAGCGACAACGTCGTCGATATACACAAAATCGCGCTGCTGCATCCCTGGCGCATAGCCACCATATTCGCCAAACAGTTTGACATGCCCGTGCTCTTTGAATTGGTTGAACTGGTGAAAAGCGACACTGGCCATGCGGCCTTTGTGCTGTTCACGGTTGCCATAAACATTAAAGTAGCGAAAGCCGACGACTTGGCTGTTGGCGTTTTCAAACTTGGTGCCAAGTAACTGTCGTAAACGTTGGTCGAAAAGTAGTTTTGAGTAACCGTAGACATTCAGCGGTTGCTCGTAGGCAGGCGATTCAATGAAGGTGTCGCTGCCGCCATAGGTAGCTGCTGAAGAAGCATAAAGCAGCCGCGTGCCCTGCGCTTGACAAGCCGCAAACAAATCGCAAGACACACGGTAATTGTTGTCCATCATGTATTGGCCGTTTTGCTCCATGGTGTCGCTGCAAGCGCCTTCATGGAAAACAGCGTCAACTCTGCCGTAGCCACCGTTAGCAAATTTTGCGTAAAAAACTGCTGCATCGACATAGTCAGCAATGCTGAGATCAACTAAGTTCAAAAACTTATCGCCTTGGGTCAAATCATCAACAGCGATGATGTTGGTGATGCCACGCGCATTCAAGCCTTTGATGATGTTAGAGCCAATGAAG
>JBEGUP010000193.1:0-4192 GCA_041178825.1 Pseudomonadota bacterium
GAAATCGATCTCCTCTACATCAGCAGACTGCTTGCAAACCTTCATCGCAAAATCCAGCATGGCTTGTTGTCGGGGGCTGATATCGGCTTTTTTGTAGTTAACTGCCACTTGGTCGGCAACCAGCGGTTTTTTCTCTTGAATCCGCAAAATCGCCCCATGCGCCACCACGCAATACAAGCAGTTGTTGGCTGCACTGGTGACGGTAACGATCATTTCGCGGTCGCCTTTGCTTAGATTGCTTTTTCGCCCCGTGGTTTCTGGAGCCATGAGCGCGTCGTGATAGGCAAAAAATGCGCGCCATTCAGCGGGACGACGGGCTAAGCTTAAGAAAACATTGGGAATAAAGCCGGCTTTGGCTTGAACTTCTAAGACTTTGCTCAAAATGTCGCTGGGCAAATCGGTCAAATCGGGGACAGGATAGCGCGGTGATGTCATGTTTGTGGTCTCTTGTCGGTTTTAGGTCGGCTATTTTGTCAGGATTAAAACACTTGAATCTTGATACATCATGATTTTGCACCAAAGCCCTGAGACAATAGCGCCTATGAGCGAAAAAATTGAAACTGCAAAAAATAACAAATCCCAGAACGACGAAAAAACTTGGCAAGAGCGTCCGGTTGAGTGGTTGAACGTCGAATCTTTGGACATTGAAGCCCAAGGCGTTGCCCACAAAGCGGATGGCAAAGTGGTGTTTATCGATGGTGCGCTGCCGTTTGAGGTGGTCAGCGCCAATACCAACCGTAAAAAAGACAATTGGGAAAAAGCAACGCTGACGGCTATCAAACGCGAGTCTAACCAGCGAGTCACGCCAGCTTGCCCACACTTCGGCATGCATGAGGGCGCTTGCGGTGGCTGCAAAATGCAGCATTTGCACATTGGGGCGCAAGTAGCAGTTAAGCAGCGCGCTTTGGAAGACGGCCTGTGGCACTTGGGCAAGCTTAAAGCTGCCAGCATCATGCGCCCCATCGAAGGTCCAGCCTGGGGCTACCGCTACCGTGCCCGTATTTCTGTGAAGTTTGTGCGTAAAAAAGGCGATGTATTGATCGGCTTTCATGAGCGAAAAAGCCGTTATGTCGCCGATATGAAGGAATGCCGCGTGTTGCCCAAGCACGTCAGCGATTTGCTCATGCCGCTGCGCGCCTTGATTGCCAGCATGGACGCCAAAGAGACGATTCCGCAGCTAGAACTAGCCGTTGGTGACGATGTGGTGGCCATGGTGGTTAGGCATATGGAGCCGCTGTCAGACGGCGATTCAGCCAAGCTGCGTGCTTTCGCCGTTGAACACCCCGCCGTGCAATGGTGGCTGCAGCCCAAGGGATTGGATACAGTGCATTTGATGGATGAGAAACTGGTTAATGGCTTAGGTCAAACAAGTACGCTTTCTTACGCTTTGCCACAATTCGGCATCACCATGCCGTTCAAACCCACCGATTTCACGCAAGTCAACCCGCACATCAACCAAGTGCTGGTCGGGCGAGCGCTGCGGTTGCTGGATGTGCAAAAGTCTGAGCGGGTGATTGACTGGTTTTGCGGTTTGGGTAACTTCACGCTGCCACTGGCGACGCAAGCCAAAGAAGTGCTGGGTGTGGAGGGTAGTGAGGAGCTGGTAGCACGTTCCAGACAAAATTATGCGTTAAATAACCATAAAAATGCATCAAATAGTGCTTTAGCCGGCGTTAATACTGCCTTAGCAGCTACAAATTTTGTAGTAAGAAATCTCTTTGAAATCACAGGTTCTGTGCTGGCTGCAGACGGTATGGCCGAGAAATGGCTGATGGATCCACCGCGAGAGGGTGCATTTGCCTTGGTCAAAGCACTGGTGGAGTTGGTTACACAGTCTTCCAACCCCACGATCGAAAATCCATCCGAAGCCGTTAAAAATTGGCAAGCACCGAAACGAATTGTGTACGTCAGTTGTAATCCGGCCACTTTGGCGCGAGATGCTGGCTTGTTGGTCAACGAGGCTGGCTACACCTGTACAGCAGCGGGTGTGGTGAATATGTTCCCACACACTGCTCATGTGGAGTCGATTGCGGTTTTTGAGCTTATTCAGTAAATGCGTATTTAAGTAACTGCTTTAGAACAATTTGTATCACTTTAATATACATTTTGTTTCATTTTGATGCATTTTTTGTGTAAGATTGCGCATGAAAAAAATGCGCATCATTCTGTTTTGTTTGTTGCTTGGTTCTTTTATGAACAGCGCAGTCTTTGCTTTGACCTGCGGTATTCCTGGCAAAGATGGTGTTGCAACAGTTTCTGCCAGTGTGAACACCTACTACACACCGTCAGGCTCTGGATCGCTAAGTTCTGGTGCAACGGTGCTAAATTTAAGCTTAGGTGTTGGTCCTACCGCGTTGTCAACGGGCGATTTGGTGCTGGTCATGCAAATGCAAGATTCCAGTGGCTCGTTAGAAGGTAACTTTGAGTATGCGCAAGTGGCCGCAGTTTCTGGCGGTACGGTCAACCTCGCCAGCGGTTTGATCAACAGCTACGCGCAGAGTTTTGGCGCAAGCAGCTTGCAAACTTACCAAGTCATCCGCGTGCCGCAGTATTCCAGCGCCACGATTTCGGGCACGGTGTCGCCACCGGCTTGGACGGTTAACACAGCGACGGGCTTGGGGTTTGGTGGCGTGTTTGCTATCGATGTTGCAGGAACGTTGACGATGAGCGGAACCGTCAACGCCAGTGGCAGGGGCTTTCGTGGCGCATTCGGCATCAACGGCTCTGGCAACCGAGCTGGCGGACTCTTCACCGACGCAAACTACACACCTAATTTAGCGGCCATGAATGGCGCCTTGAAAGGTGAGGGTACGAACGGCGTATCCAACCAATTGTTTGATGGCACGATTAATCCTGTGGCTTACACCAGTGGCTTGTATGCGGCAGGCACAGCTGGGCAGGCTGCCAATGGCAATGCGGGTGGCGGTGGTAATGATGGCGAGCCAGTTGCCGGCATCAACCAGTACAACTCGGGCGGTGGCGGTGGCTCTAATGCCGGCGCAGGCGGACGCGGTGGCAACTCCTGGAGTTTGGACAATCTGGCAGGCGGCTTTGGCGGCAATGCGTTGACCAATTCAACCAACAAAATCTATATGGGTGGTGGCGGGGGCGCAGGTGCTACCAACAACAACGGCAATGCCAACGCGATTGCCAGCTACCCGCCGACGGCAGTTACTAATTTTGGAACGGTAAATACCTATTCAGGTGCGACTGGGCCGGTTAGTTCCAGTGGGGCTTCGGGCGGCGGTATTGTTATTTTGCGCGCCAGCAATGTCGCGATGAACAGTGGTGGCGTCATCGCAAATGGTTATGACGCCTACAGCAACAACGGGGGCTCTGAAGCTGCGGGTGGCGCTGGGGCTGGTGGATCGGTTGTGATACAGGCAGCATCAAGTACGGCAGCTATCCCCGTGACCGTAGCCGGTGGCAAGGGCGGTGATGCCGATTTTTACAACCACGGCCCTGGCGGCGGGGGTGGCGGTGGTTTTGTCGGGACTTCAGGTGTTACGACCACCAATTCTTTCTCTGGTGGAACGAATGGCGTTGATGCTGCTAACGGTGGCGACAATATTGCCAACAGCTACAGCGCACTGCCTGGCAGCAATGGCACGAGTTCAAGTTTGGGCACTCCTAGCGGTACATCTGCGCCAAACGTTTGCTTGCCGAATATAAGCGTTGTCAAATCCACGAGTACACCTACTATTTCAGTTTCGGGCGCAACGACGGCAACCTACACCATCACGGCAACCAATACCTCAGCGGGTTTTGCAGCAGGTGCGGACTTAGTCGACAACACTTTACCGCCAGGTTGGACATTTGCATCAACGGGTTCCATCAGCTTTGCGCCAGCTTTGTCGGGTACGGTTTTGGGCGGTTTTGTTGAAAGTGCAACACCAGGCGTGCCTGCAGTTGCTGGCAGTCCTGGCGGCATCGCGAATTTGTCTGTCAATGGCGCACCCGCCGCTGCACCGCTGTGGGGAAATGTGACTATTCCAGGCAATGGCACAGCATCGTTAACCTACACCGTGAACATCCCAGCTACTGCGCCTGTAGGTGTGTTCCATAACCCAGCAGGCGTTAAATACTTAGATCCCACGCGCAGCACGGCTGGGCGTGAGATTGCCGCCAATACCAACAACACGGCTAACCGTGCTGGTGCGCAAGTCGGTGGTACGGCAAACAACACCTACCA
>JBEGUP010000194.1:0-4177 GCA_041178825.1 Pseudomonadota bacterium
CGTGATGGATGCTGTGGGATATGAAGATGTGTTCGCATAAATAAAGCCTTAGCAACTATTGTGCCGTAATCTGCAAAAGAAACGCAAAAAAAATGGCGCCCAAAGGCGCCATTTTTAAATTCACAGAAACAATATAAAACTAATTATTCTTCGACAAACGCTTCTTCTCGCTTTTTGCTAACCGAAGGTAACAGCACCACGACGAGCAGCAAAGCAGCCACTGCGAGCAAACTGGCTGACAAACCTCTCGTCACAAACACGCTCCAGTCACCGCGTGACAAAAGCAGAGCACGGCGCAGGTTTTCCTCCATCATCGGCCCTAAGATGAAGCCCAAAAGCAGAGGGGCTGGCTCCATGCCCAGTTTGATGAACAAATAACCGACGACACCAAAGATGGCAACCATCCAAATGTCAAACGTGTTGTTGTTGGTGGAATAAACGCCAATCGCGCAGAACAGCACAATGGCTGGGAACAACCAACGGTATGGCACACTGAGCAATTTGATCCAAATACCTATCAAAGGCAGGTTCAAAATAATCAGCATCGCGTTACCGATCCACATGGAAGCAATCAAGCCCCAGAACAATTCTGGGTTGCTGGTCATCACCTGAGGGCCAGGCTGGATGTTGTGAATCGTCATCGCACCGACCATCAAAGCCATCACAGCGTTTGGTGGAATACCTAATGTCAACAACGGAATGAAAGAGGTTTGTGATGCTGCATTGTTGGCCGCCTCTGGTGCTGCCACGCCACGAATATTACCCTTACCAAACGGTACTTCGCCAGCCTGGAGTTTGGTTTTCTTCTCAATTGTATAGGCCGCAAAAGCCGCCATCACCGCGCCGCCGCCAGGCAAAATACCGAGCACGGCACCCAAAGATGTACCACGCAACACGGCAGGCACCATCAAACGGAAATCTTCTTTAGTAGGCATCAGGCCTTTGACGTCAGCCGTGAACACTTCGCGTTCGCTTTCGTGTTTGCCAAGATTACTGATGATCTCGCCGTAGCCGAACACACCCATCGCTATAACGATAAAGCCAATGCCGTCTGTCAGCTCAGGAATATCAAAGCTATAACGCGCCACACCAGAGTTAACGTCCGTGCCGATCAAGCCTAACAACAAACCCAAGAAAATCATACCAACCGCTTTGAGCAACGAGCCAGAAGCCAACACAACCGCACCGACCAAGCCCAAAATCATCAACGAGAAGTATTCAGCAGGGCCAAATTTGAAAGCAACTTCGGTCAACGGCACGGCAAAAGCGGCCAACACCAAGGTACCGACGCAACCTGCAAAGAACGAACCCAAACCAGCAGCAGCCAGCGCCGGCCCCGCTCGACCATTTCTGGCCATTTGGTGGCCGTCGATGACCGTCACCACGGACGACGCCTCTCCCGGTAAATTCACCAACACAGCCGTTGTCGAGCCGCCATATTGCGCACCGTAATAAATACCAGCCAACATAATCAACGCTGAAACTGGTGGCAATGCGTAAGTTGCAGGCAGCAGCATGGCAATGGTTGCCAAGGGGCCAATGCCTGGCAAAACGCCAATCAAGGTGCCCAATAAACAGCCAACGAAGGCGTACATCAAGTTAATTGGCGTGAACGCAACGCCAAAACCGAGCGCTAAGTTATTAAATAATTCCATGATTTATATCCAGTTTCTATATTTAATAATTATTAAGCGGTCAAAAACGCTGGCCACACAGGGAATTGCAACTTCAGCAGCAAAATAAATGCAGCATAGCTCATGAGGCTAAGGATGACCGCCAAAATAGCGACTTCCTTGAACTTGAACTCTTCACCCGCTTTGCTGGCGATGAACGTCAAGGCAAAAATACCAAAAATCAAGCCCATGGCTGGCAGTTTGATACTTGGTAGACCGCCGATTGAAAGACCAAAAACCAAGTTCGCAGCAATGATGTAAAACAGGGGTTTCCATGCAAATGAGCCAATCTTGTCGCCAGCACCATCAGCAGGTTCAACAACCAGTGATTTGAAAGTGATGACCGAACCCAAAAGAGCCATACAGATACCCAAAATTAACGGAAAGTAGCCTGGCCCCATACGAGCGCCTGTACCCACGCTGTAATTGGTAGCACCCCATGCAAAAGCGACGCCGACTGCCGTGAACAACAGCCCAGAAAAAAAGTCTTTTTGGCTTTTAATTGCCATATTCGTACCCCAAAAGTTTCAACCAGAGAATTATCCCCTAGTAAGTTTGGTGTCATTCGCCTAAAAATATAGGGTTTCCCCGAGTTTTTAGGTCTTTTTTCTTTTAAAGTGCAAAAAAACGTTTTGCAATGTGGAATTTTGACGTACTCGAATTTTTACAACTGTTTAAACACCCGTAACCACTTTGTTGCAGGCAAGCCCCATTTGGTTTGAATGACCTCTGCCCGCGCCATCAGCGCCTCACGCTTAGGCGTCGTTGCAGTGCGCTGCGCCAAAACAATGGTATTGCCCTCGCGGGTAGGCTTAAAAGCCCACACCGCTGCCTTTCCTGTGCCCGCGTCAAAGGCCTCAGTGATTTTGTCGACACTGCTTTGATAACTAGACGAGCGGCCAAATAAATTCACGGTCATCACCCCATCATCCGTCAATAAATCTCGGCAATGGGCATAAAACTGGGCACTGTCCAGCACAGGTGCGGCTGCTTCGTGGTCATACAAATCAACCTGCAAGGCATCAATTTGACCCTGCCACTTCGGTTTTTGAATTTCTAACGCAGCATCGGCCAACACTACCTCTAATTTGGCATCGTCGGGAGGCAGCTTGAACCACAAACGGCAAGCAGTGATGACTTGTGGGTTGATTTCGATTGCCGTTGTCTGCATACGCAGCTTTTTAAAGCAAAACTTGGTACAAGTCGCCGCCCCCAGCCCCAGCTGCATGGAACGGCGCTTAGGTACACTGGCCGCATCAACAAAGAGCAGCCACGCCATCATGCGCTGCACGTACTCCAGCTCAATCTCAAACGGTGAATCAATCAGCATGCTGCCCTGAATCCACTCCGTACCCAAATGCAAGCAGCGCACATCGCCATAGTCGCTGAAATTAACCTCTGGTAGCTCTGTTGTTTTTGTCGTTTTTTTCATATTGTTATATTGATTTTTACTATGTTTTTAATAGCTGCTTAGGCAAAAAATACGCCGGCTATAGCCATTTTTAAGCCTCTAAATTTGCTACCATTTTTATAGCAAAAACTTGTGGCAAAAGCATTACAACAATTCTTTAATTTTAGGCAGCGCCGCTAAAGAATTGTCCCAAACCGCCTGTGACAGAGTCTCTAAGCTGATACACCGCAAGTCTGCCAGCACCTGCGCGATGCGCGGCAGCTGGGCGGGCTCGTTACGGCCTTGCGGCTCGCCAGCGGCACGCTGTGCTGCGGTTTTATACAGCCAATGCGGTGGTATGTCGGGTGCGTCGGTTTCTAAAACGAGGGCTTCAAGAGGCAAAGTTGCAGCCAAATGGCGCAGTTGTAGAGCTCGTTCAAACGTCATCGCGCCGCCAAAACCCAGCTTGAAACCGAGTTTGATGAACGCAGCTGCTTGGGCTTGGCTGCCATTGAAGGCGTGAATAATGCCGCGCCATCGGTAGTTTTGAGCAGCAATATCCCGCAAGCCTTTCAGCAATATATCTGCCGATTGACGGACATGAACGACCACTGGCAAATCGTACTTTTTCGCCAATTTCAGCTGCTCACGGTAAAAATGGATTTGCTTTTCGCGCAATGGACTAATTTTGAGTTCGGGAACGAAGAAATCTAAGCCGATTTCACCCACTGCGACCAGTCTGGGGTCAGCGAAGCGTAGCGCCAGTTCGGTATCTAAGAGCGCCAAGTCAGCTTCAGGCGCGTCTTTCACATACAGCGGATGAATACCAAGCGCATATCCATCGCCGTGCGCATACGCCAACTCGCGTACAGCTTGGAAGTTAAAGGGGTGAACGGCTGGGTAAACACATTTTGCTATGTTTTTAGCAGCTGCTGAGGCACGTATTTTGTCGGCCAAACCGTCAAACTCCGACGCATCAAGATGGCAATGTGTATCAATCCAAAGCATCTTGGTGTGCGTGTGAGGTAAGCTTGCGTTTCAGGTGGCTAAATTGTGGCGGAGAAGGTGGGATTCGAACCCACGGTAGGTTTGACCCTACGCCTGATTTCGAGTC
>JBEGUP010000195.1:0-4163 GCA_041178825.1 Pseudomonadota bacterium
CAATCGTCATATTCGCACAGAAAAACTCTGCGGTGTAATGTACCTTGATCCAAGCGGTGTGGTACGCCAACAATGAATAAGCGGCAGCGTGCGATTTGTTAAAACCGTAGCCTGCAAATTTTTCCATCAAGTCGAAAATTTCATCCGCCTTGGCTTCATCAATGGCATTTTTGGATGCCCCATCGCGGAAGATTTGCCGATGGCGCGCCATTTCATCAGCGTCTTTTTTACCCATGGCGCGGCGCAACATGTCCGCGCCACCCAGCGAGTAGCCGCCCAATATCTGTGCGGTTTGCATCACCTGCTCTTGGTAAACCATGATGCCGTAGGTTTCAGACAGCATCTCCGCCACCATCGGGTGCGGATACTCCACCACCTCGCGGCCATGCTTACGTGCCACGAAACTAGGAATCAAATCCATAGGCCCTGGGCGATACAAAGCGTTCAACGCAATCAAATCTTCCAAACGCGTTGGCTTCGCATCTTTCAACATGCCTTGCATGCCGCGACTTTCAAACTGGAAAACGGCTTCGGTTTTGCCTTCAGTGAACAGTTTATAAACCCGTGCATCATCAAGCGGCAAGTTTTCGTAAGCAAAGTTTTCTTGCCCTGCGTGTCCTTTGCTGATGAATTCACGCGCTAATTCCAAAATGGTTAACGTCGCCAAACCCAAAAAGTCGAACTTCACCAAGCCAATGTCTTCAACGTCATTTTTATCAAACTGGCTCACCGCAGATTCACTGCCCGGTTGTTGGTACAACGGGCAAAAATCTGTGAGCTTACCTGGTGCAATTAGCACACCACCAGCATGCATACCAACGTTACGCGTCATACCTTCAAGTTTGCGCGCCAACTCTAATAAGGTTTTGACCTCGTCCTCATTGCGCTCACGTTCCGCCAAAATAGGCTCAGCTTCTGACGCGTAGACCATTTTGTCGTCTTTAGCTCGGCCAGGTGGTGGCAACTGCAAAGTCACGCTGATACCGGGCTTGTTAGGAATCAGCTTGCTAATGCCATCGCAAAAGGTGTAGCTCATATCCAGCACACGACCCACATCGCGCACCGCAGCACGTGCCGCCATGGTACCGAAGGTGACGATTTGGCTAACCGCATCACGGCCATATTTGAGCTTGACATAGTCAATCACGCGGTCGCGGTTGGCCTGGCAAAAATCAATATCAAAGTCGGGCATGGAAACCCGCTCAGGATTCAAAAATCGCTCAAACAGCAAGTTGTATTGCAAGGGGTCAAGGTCAGTAATCTTTAAAGCATATGCGACCAATGAACCCGCACCAGAACCACGACCCGGACCAACAGGGCAACCATTATTTTTAGCCCAATTGATAAAGTCGCCCACGATCAAAAAGTAACCAGGAAAACCCATTTTCAAAATCGTAGAAATCTCAAACTCTAAACGAGCTAAGTAGCTTGGTCTTTTTTCATTTCTAAGAGCTTCATCTGGGTACAAGTGTTTTAAACGAACTTCTAAACCCTCAAGGCTGGCATACCGGAAATACTCTTCGGGAGTAAGTTTTTGCCCATTAACTTCAGGAGTAGGAAAAACGGGCAATTGGGGTTTTCCAAGCACCAAGCTTAGGTTGCATCGCTTAGCAATTTCAACGGTATTGGTTAACGCAGAAGGCAAATCAGCAAAAAGCGATTGCATCTGCTCACTTGATTTGAAATATTGTTCTCTGGTAAATTTACGGACACGCCTTTGATTCCCCAATATTTCGCCATCAGAAATACATACACGCGCTTCATGGGCATCGTATCCATCACTATCAGTAAATTGCACTGGATGCGTAGCCACCACAGGCAGCTTTAAGCGTGCTGCTAACTGGACAGCTAAAGCAATATGTTTCTCATCATCAGCTCTGCCTGCGCGTTGCAGTTCAATATAAAACCGATGCGGAAACATCGTCGCCAATTGCATCGCAATGTCACCAGCATGTAGCGTATCGCCCTGCAGTAAAGTTTGGCCAATGACACCAGACTGTGCACCACTCAGCATGATCAAGCCCGCATTCAATTCTTGTAACCAAGCCAACTTGCAGACAGCTTGCGCCTTAACAATGTTCTGCGTCCAAGCTCTGGTTAACAACTCTGATAAATTTAAGTAGCCTTGGTTGTTTTGAACCAATACCAGCATACGTGACATGGTTGAGGCATCTTGATTCAAACCCTCTAAGAAAATCTCAGCCCCAATCAAAGGTTTGATGCCAGATTTTCGTGCTGTTTTATAAAATTTAACTGTCCCGAAAAGATTGTTTAAATCAGTGATAGCTAATGCAGGCTGTTTATCCGCTGAGGCCGCATCAATCACATCGGAAATACGGTTGGTGCCGTCTACGACGGAAAATTCAGTGTGTTGGCGTAGATGTACAAACATAGCTTCTATTGTAGGAACTCCATCTGCATTTTCATGAAATTCTTGAAAATGCTACAAACCTTAAATTAGCTTTGATACTATCGATTAGCGGATGTTAGGGCATAAAAAAAGTCCCTCTCGGGACTGTTTTTTTTATTGGCTCAATGAATTTGATTGAGTGACTGGTTTAGCTAATTTGATATCCGTCTTAAATCGCGCTTTCAACAAGCTGTAATACGCTTGGTCTTCTGCGGTAACCCATGCTTGCGATACCTGTACACGACCTTGTTTAGCTGTTGTATCGTCAGCAGCTACGGGTGGTAAAACTTTGTTTATTTTGGCCACGTAATAAGCACGACCAGGAATTTCTACGCCAACAAAATCTGGCAACTTGGTCGTATCAGCCTTCAAAGCAGCTTCCACAATTTGCACAGGTAAATTTTGCGCTTGATTACGAGCAATTTCCACAGCTACGGGCATCACAGCAGAAGCAGGCGTAGCCTTCCATGCTGCCAGTTTGTCCATACCTTCTTTTTTGGCTAATTCAAAACTACGAGCGGCCAATAACCTCTCACGAACGCGATCTTTCACATCAGCAAAAGGCAGCGTACGCGCTGCTGTGTATTGCGCGATACGACCTGATACAAGCTGCTTATTGGCTAACTCCAATGCTTCTGTGTTGCGCTTTTTCTCAATAGTATCTGTTGAAAAAATAGCATTCAAAAATTTAGGATTTGCCAAAGCACCAACCGCACCAGGCAAAGGATTACGCGTGACATTTACCGCTGTTTTAACTTCAAGCTTCAACTTATCCGCAATAGGTTTCAAACTGTCTGATTGCTCGTAAACCGCGTTAGTAAACGTTTCTGCCGCTTCAGCAAACTTCTTCTGAGCTTGCTGTTTTTTAGCTTCTTCTACCAACTCTGGCTTGGTTTCATCAAAACTGCGTTGCTTCGCTGACTTGATGTCCGTTAATTGAATGATGTGAAAGCCGAAATCTGATTCGACCAAAGCGCTGATATCACCCTTCTTCATGGCGTAGGCTGCGTCTTCAAATGGTTTAACCATGGCACCGCGTGCAAAAAAATCTAAATCGCCACCTTTGACAGCAGAGCCTGGGTCTTGTGAGTTTGCTTTTGCAACTTCTGCAAAAGTAGCTGGTGCTTTTTTGACTGCATCTAACAAAGCTTGCGCTTTTGCTTTTGCCTTATCGTGATCAGCTGTAGGTGCGCCTTTTGGTGAAGTTATCAAAATGTGGCTAGCTCGACGCTCCTCTTGCGTTGCTAGGCGTGCTTGATTTTGTTCGTAATAGGCTTTCAATTCTTCGTCGGTAACAGTGATGCCTTTTTTGATAGATTCAAGATCCAACACAACATATTCGATGCTGGCTTGTTCTGACGCTTGAAATTGTGACTGATTCGCCTTGTAATATGCCTCTAGATCTGCATCAGTCAAAGTAACTTTGCTGGAAAAAGCAGATGCATCAAATGCCACGACTTGGATTTCACGTTTTTGTAAAAAAGCATTTAAGGCAACATCGCCTACAGCATTTGTCGTGAAACCAGAGCCTTGGATACCCTTAAAGACCTGACGCGCAGATATTTGAGAACGGACGCGAGCTTCAAACATCTCAGGCGTTAAACCTTGGCTACCAACCAACAATTTGTAACGCTCTTTATCAATCTTGCCATCTGGTTGCCGTAAAGAAGCTATCGTGGGGTCTGCTTGTAACTCGCTAGCCAAACGTTGGTCGCTAGTTTCAAAATGTGCGTCACGTGCTGCCGCTGCAATC
>JBEGUP010000196.1:0-5021 GCA_041178825.1 Pseudomonadota bacterium
CCGTTGATACTGAGGGGTCTTGAATTAGGCATGACGTACTATGGTTCGCCAACTTTGAGTGATCAAGCCTTGATGTTTTTTCCGACGTTGAAACTCGGGCCGGGCGACTCTGCACGTTCGCATACGGCAGACGAATTTATTTTTTTAGAAGAAATTGAAAAAGGAATCGAGAGATACAAAGAGTTGTTGACGGGATTGGGCGATTGAAATGGACATAATGCACCTTTCATGTACTTTTTAATTGTACATCGTGTACTGATTGCACGCAATTCATGATTTTGCTATATTTAAAATAGCACCTTAGGCAATAAATACGCCGGCTAGCGTATCATTTTCACCTGAATTTGAGTGACTTCTGCAATATCTATCCAAGCGCGGTCTGAGGTGACGACGCAGCCTTTCATGAGTTGAGTGAGTGCCACGCAGGCGCGATCTCCAAGCGATAAACCTGCAGAGCGCGTGCTTTTTCGGATTTGAGCGCTTTGTATGGATTGCTCGGCGCTGAAGTCAATAATGTCAATTTGCAGCTGGCGCGCAATACGTGGGAATTCTTCTGGCGGCAAGCCATAGTCAATCAGCTTACTGCCCACTTCAGCCATGTTGACGCTGCTGATAGCGCACTCTTCGCTTTGCAATAGTTCTTGCACATAATCGCAACCAGGTTCGCCACGCAAAATCGCCAAAATTGCTGACGAATCCATCACATGAATCATTCGCCTGCATCCTCGCGTTTGGCTTCGAGGCGGCGGTCTGCTATCAACTCATCCACCAATGAAACGCCTTCTGGTACGTTCAAATGTTTATCGAAATACGCGCGTAAATTGGTGTAGTGTTGCGCCAATGGCGTCAAAACCAAACTGCCGTCTTTGATTTCAGCGAAAATCTTACCGTTGGGTTTGAAACCGAGTTGTTCGCGTATGGTGGCGGGTATCAAAACCCGCCCATTTTCTGACATGGCTAATGAGGTCATGGTTTTACCTTTTTTGCTTTCGCTGTATTTTTTATACGTTTCAGTGTCCATTTCAATAATTCTGTCATAATTTTCCCCTGCCTAGACGTTACAGGCGGTCGCGTCGTCAAAGGCGTTAATTTCCTTGAATTACGCGACGCTGGCGACCCGGTCGAAATCGCCGCCCGCTACAACGAGCAGGGCGCGGATGAGCTGACTTTCCTCGATATCACCGCCACCAGCGACGCGCGGGACATGATTTTTCACATCATCGAAGCCGTGGCTTCGCAGGTGTTTATTCCTTTGACTGTAGGGGGTGGCGTGCGAACGGTGGACGATGTGCGGCGCTTGCTCAATGCGGGCGCTGACAAAACCAGCTTCAATTCAGCTGCCATTGCTAATCCTGATGTGATTGCCGACGCTTCCGCCAAATACGGCGCGCAGTGTATTGTGGTGGCGATAGATGCAAAGCGACGTTCTGCCGAAGATGCAAAGCGCCAAGTCAACGGTCAAGAAATCGGCGCAGGTTGGGACGTTTACAGCCACGGCGGTCGTAAAAACACAGGTTTGGACGTGGTGACTTGGGCCAAAGCCATGGCGGAACGCGGTGCTGGCGAGATTTTGCTCACCAGTATGGACCGCGACGGCACTAAATCGGGCTTTGATTTGGACTTGACCCGAGCTGTTAGTGATGCCATCAGCGTACCGGTGATCGCCTCTGGCGGCGTCGGTAATTTGGACGATTTAGCCAATGGCATCATCCAAGGCGGCGCAGATGCTGTTTTGGCTGCTAGCATTTTTCATTATGGTGAATACACCGTCGGCCAAGCCAAGCAGCGCATGGCTGAACGTGGGATTCCAGTGCGGCAATAATTATGTTCGGTTCTGTTTTGTGGCTGTTGTGATGGGGCATCGGTTTTAATTGCCTACAATCAGTTTTATGCAAGAAGCCCAAAAATCATTAAATAACTGGATAGAAGAAGTCAAATGGGACGCCAATGGCTTAGTCCCCGTGATTGCCCAAGAAATCGGCAGCAACGATGTGTTGATGTTCGCTTGGATGAACCGCGAGGCATTGCAAAAGACAGCGGAGCTGGGGCGGGCTGTGTATTTCAGCCGGTCACGCAACAAACTGTGGTTCAAAGGCGAAGAATCTGGCCACATCCAAACAGTACATGAGCTGCGTATGGATTGTGACAACGATGTTTTGCTGATGAAAGTCACCCAAACCGGCCACACGCCTGGCTTGGCCTGTCATACGGGCAGGCACAGCTGTTTTTTCAGTCTTTACAAGAATGGGGCATGGATAATTACCGAGCCGGTCTTGAAAGACCCTACAACGATCTATAAATAAACGCATGACTTCTAACGACTCCCTAGACCAACTCGCCCGTGTGCTTGAATCACGCAAAGGCGGCGACCCTGAAAGCAGCTACACCGCCCGTTTGCTGCACAAAGGGCCAGATGCGTTTTTAAAGAAAATTGGCGAAGAAGCGACCGAGTTAGTTATGGCATGTAAAGATGCCGACTATGGTGGGGGAAAAGCAAAAATCATCAGCGAAACCGCTGATTTGTGGTTTCACAGCATGGTGGCATTGGCGCATTACGGTTTGTCGCCACAAGATGTTATCGCCGAGCTGGACAAGCGCGTTGGTACCAGCGGGCTGGAAGAAAAAGCGTCGCGTAAGGCGAAAGACCGAGAAGTAAGTGAATCTAAAGGAGTGAATCCATGAGCAATATAGACGAAGTGATTGACGTAACGGTCAAAACAACAAACGCAGCCATCAACGCTGTCAGCGAAAAAGCCGAAGACCTCAAAACCGTGGGTTGGGTCAGTTACTTGCTGCATTTGATTGTGGCTGTGGCTGCCGTTGTCCCAGGTGCTAACGTGGGCGTTGCCTTGCTCGTCATTGCTTTGGTGATTGATTTGGTGAAAAAGGGCGATGCTGCTGGTACATGGCAAGAAAGCCATTTTTCATGGCGCATTCGCTCGGTGATTTGGGCTGGCGTGTTGTATGCCGTGACTTTCCCGCTGTTTTTATTGCTGTGGGTGCCTGGTGCGATTGCTTGGGCAATTATTTCAATTTGGTTCTTGTACCGCATCGTGCGCGGCATGGTGGCGATGAACAACAGCCAAGCCATTGGTCAATAATTTCTAGAAAAGCACATGTCGCACGATCCAAACTGTATTTTTTGCAAAATCATAGAAGGCAAAATACCGTCACGTAAAGTTTACGAAGATGACGATATTTTTGCCTTTCACGATATCAACCCCTGGGCACCGGTTCATTTTTTGATGATTCCGAAAAAACACATCACGTCTTTGGCGCATGTAGATGGAACGGATGCGGACTTATTGGGTCGAATGATGGTGTTAGCACCTAAACTTGCTTTGCAAGAAGGTTGCAAACCGTACCCTGAAGGCGGTTTCCGTATTGTTTCCAACACGGGCGCTGAGGGCGGACAAGAAGTGCACCACATGCATTGGCATGTGATGGGCGGGCCAAGGCCTTGGTTAAGGGGTTAAGGGGTCAAGGGGTTAAGTACGATTTTGTATTTCAGCGCTTAGAATCACGGCAGAGCGGAATTTGTTTAATTTTCTGTTTTTTTAAAATAATTTGTAGGAGTTCATCATGGGTTCATTTTCAATTTGGCACTGGCTAATCGTTTTGTTGATCGTTGTCATGGTTTTTGGTACTAAAAAGCTGAAAAACATGGGTGGTGATCTGGGCAGTGCTGTCAAAGGTTTTAAAGATGGCATGAAAGACGGTAGTGCAAGTGCTGATGACAAGCCGGCAGCGCAAGTGACCGCTGCTGCAGCAGATGCTGCAAAAACGACTATTGATGTTGAAGCCAAGCAAAAGCTGTAATCAATAACTGAATCGATAACTCGTTAGCTCATTGTGATAGATATTGGTTTTACGAAAATCGCGCTTATCGGCGCGGTAGCTTTGGTTTTTATTGGGCCTGAAAAACTGCCACGCGTCGCTCGCACGATTGGCACTTTGCTGGGCAAAGCGCAACGCTATATTGCAGATGTCAAAAATGAGGTGAGTAAATCTATTGAGCTGGATGAGCTCAAAAAGATGAAAGACACCATGCAAGAGGCCGCGAGTGATGTCGAAAACTCGATTCACACGGGCGTGACTGATTTCGAAAAAGACTGGAATGAGGCAACAAGCGAAGCTGGCTCATCCAGAGCTAATGCAGACAGTGATGCTGACAGTAGTGCTTATACGAACTACCCCACTTATTCACACCCCAAGAAAAAATGGCGTGTGAAACAAGGCGCAGTGCCCAACTGGTACAAAGCGCGCACTGGTGTCCGTACCAAAGCCATGTCTGGCGCTGCACGCGTAGCGAAATTCCGACCTGCCAAGCTGTCGGCCTAAACTCATCCAAGCCGACGATAAGGCTTATTAACCTGTACAGCTTTCACATTACTTCTCCCCATGTCAGACGATAAAAACAAAAGCACAGAAAAGGTTGACGAACTAGCTGGTACAGAGCAACCCTTTGTTCAGCATTTGGTTGAGCTGCGCGACCGTTTGATCAAAATCGTCATAGCCATTGGCATTGTTGCCATTGCATTAGCACTTTATCCTGGCCCTGGCGCTTTGTATGACATCTTGGCAGCGCCCTTGGTGGCTAATTTGCCCGAAGGTGCCACGCTGATTGCTACCTCAGTCATTTCGCCTTTTTTGGTGCCATTGAAAATTTTGATGATGACCGCGTTCCTCATCGCACTCCCTGTGGTGTTGTGGCAAGTTTGGTCATTTATAGCGCCAGGCTTGTACATGCACGAGAAAAAGCTGGTTTTGCCACTGGTGGTTTCTAGCACCTTGCTGTTTTTTATCGGCGTTTTGTTTTGTTATTACTTTGTTTTTGGACAAGTCTTTAAATTTATTCAAAGTTTTGCACCCAAAAGCATCACTGCAGCGCCAGATATTGAGGCTTATTTAGGTTTCGTGCTCAATATGTTTTTGGCTTTTGGTTTGGCGTTTGAAGTGCCTATCGTTGTCATCGTGTTGGCGCGCATGGGCATGGTGACGATTCAGCAACTGAAAGATTT
>JBEGUP010000197.1:0-4133 GCA_041178825.1 Pseudomonadota bacterium
GATGCGGCTGGGCAGGTGTTGTCGGTCAATTCTCTGGATGATTTCACATCTTTTTACGAGGTATTAAAATCGGCCTCTAACCGGCGTATTGACTGCCTAAACAGCTATGAAAATGATAGCTATTTAGGCAATAAAAATGCGGCCTCCAAGCCGGTAAAAGTTGTTATCATGGGCGCGGGTTTGATCGGTTGCGAGTTTGCGAATGACTTGATTAACGCAGGCTACCAAGTCAGCGTTATCGACCCAGCCAATCGCCCCTTGGGTGCTTTGCTACCCGAAGCGGCGAGTGAGCAATTACGTCAATCCTTGCAAGATTTAGGCGTAAAGTGGCATTTTGGGACGACCGTATTGTCAGTGAACAAAGCGGTCAATCTGGTTGATAAAGAAGCTGAATCTGCGCTGCAAGTGACCTTTGCCAACGGTGAAAGCATCCCTGCAGACGTCGTTTTAAGCGCCATAGGCCTGCGGGCAGACACCCGTTTGGCGGTTGCGGCAGGTTTGGCATGTGAGCGCGGCATTCAGGTCGATGCAGCTTTGCAAACCAGTGCGCCCAACGTCTATGCCTTCGGCGATGCTGCTCAATACGCAAGTAGCGGCAACACCACTTTGCCGTATGTCATGCCGATCATGAATGCGGCACGCGCTTTGGCACAAACTTTGGCAGGCAAACGGACAGAGGTCATCTTCCCTATCATGCCCGTTGCCGTGAAAACGCCCGCTTTGCCATTGATGATTGCGCCGCCAAAAATGGGTTCTGAGGGGCAATGGACGTCTACGGAAGACCATGTTTGGCAGTTCTACAATGAGCAAAACGTGATAACAGGCTTTGTTTTGGCGGGTGCGCAGACCGCAAAACGGGCAGAAATGGTGAAATTGATGCAGGCTGCTCTTTAATTTGCGAGTGGCATCCTAAGATAGAGGGCAGGTCAAATTTGGCCTACTTATCTTTTTAGGATGACCATATGCCTCGTGCAACGCTTGCAGAATCTAACATTCACCCCGCTATTCGCGACAAAATCGCCAAAAACCAGCAATCCATCGTCGCTGAAGTGCAAGCGGCGGTAGCTGCGCACCCGGTTGTCGTTGTCGGCATGGG
Source organism: Pseudomonadota bacterium (assembly GCA_041178825.1). GTDB lineage: Bacteria > Pseudomonadota > Gammaproteobacteria > Burkholderiales > Burkholderiaceae_C > Aalborgiella. The sequence continues at coordinate 1,097 of JBEGUP010000197.1, forward strand.
GTTAAATCCGATGCCCAAAAAAGCCCGCAAAGCACTAGATACCGCAGGTATTGCCCACCACGATTTGGATTACGGCAGTTATTTGAGCGAATGGCGTAAGCGTAATGCCTTGAAAATGTGGACTGGCTGGCCGACGTTTCCTATGATTTTTGTCAAAGGCACACTGGTTGGTGGTGCGGATGACGTGATTAAACTGATTAACAGCGGCGAATTGAAAACGCTTTTGGCGTAATTCTCAATTTCACTCCCATTGAGACGTAAAAAAAGCGCAGTAACCTAAGTTGACTGCGCTTGTAGCTTTAAGCGTTTTAGACTTTAGCTAAGGCGTTTTTAGCCGTGGTGACCCATGCGGCCATGTTCACCACGACCACCGTGACCACCTTTACCTCCGCGTTCGCCGTGCTCGCCACCCATGCCATGTCGGCCACCGTGCATGGCAACAGCATCAAACACTGCTTTTTGCTCAGATGACAGTACCGCGTAGAACGTTTTGGTCGCAGCGCCGCGTTTTTCCATCTCAGCGCTCATGGTTTTCATGCGCTCTGCACGCATCGCTTGCATTTTGTCAATGCGCTCAGGTGTGGTCAGCTTGTCCATCTCTGCTTTAACTTTAGGGTCATGGCGCATACCCATCATGCCGCCGGCCATATTTGTTGGAGGTTGCATAGAAGCTGTAAATGTTGTCCATGCGCCTTCTTGTGCTGGGGTGATTTTGAGCTTGGCTTTCAGCTCAGCTTGGCGCTTGGCCACACGCTCAGCCATTCGCTCTTTGTGGTTACCAAACATGCGCTCGCGCATACTGGAATGGTCACCACGGTGCATTTTGTCTTGCATTTGGTGCTGTGCGCCAGCTGCAGGGGCTGTTGGTGTGGTGTTTTGCGCGATAGCTGCAAAGCCACAAGTTGCCATCAAAGTCGTGAGTAATAAGTGTTTGCTAGAGAGTTTCATCATAAATCCTTTAAAAATCCAATAAGAGTTTAAAAACTCCAGTGTCTGTAACCTTGTGGGTTATTTGTTTCGGCCCTGGATTGAGATGAAGTATGCGCGGGCAGTGCAAAGGCAACATATCGGTCATGTAATGCTGTGTAAAGTTGGGAGATCAAGTTGACTCAGAGTTGCCGCACAATAGCCCTATGTCGCTTTCACCAGATATTGTCACTTCTATAAAACCACCTACTTTTACGCAAAGTATCGCTTTAGCGATGGTTTTAGCGCTTGGTGCCGCAATTTCGTTGGGTGTCACGCGGTTTTCATACGGTTTACTTCTGCCTGCTATGCGGTCAGATCTGGGGTGGAGCTATACCCTCGCAGGGGCGATGAACACGGTTAACGCGCTGGGCTATTTGCTAGGCGCTTTAAGCATGCCAAAGTTGCTAAAGCGCTTTGATGCCGTGCAAATTTTGCTGTTTAGCTCTGCTGCAGCTAGCTTGTTCATGGGGCTTACAGGGTTTTTCAGCACGGCAGAGCCTTTGTTTGTGCAGCGTTTGTTGGCTGGCATTGCCAGCGCTTGGGTTTTCGTGGCAGGTGGTTTGCTGGCGGCGCAGCTGGGTGTGCAACACGCGCAGCGCAGTGGTTTGATTTTGGGTGTGTACTACGGTGGCGTGGGGTTGGGGATTGTGTTTTCGACCTTACTCGTGCCCAGTGTCGATTATTTCATGCCGTCAAAATCGCAGGCCTGGCCGCAAGCTTGGGCTGTGGCTTGGTGGTTTTTGGCTTTGGGCTGTGTTTTGGCGACCATAGTTTTGATGACCAAAGGCCATGCCTTCAGACGCATCGCGACACATTCAAAAGCAGCAAATGCTGCAAATCCAACAACAAATACCGTGCATACTAGCCGCGCTTTTGAGTGGCGCGAGTTTGCTTACGCACTGGCTGGCTATGGGATGTTTGGCGTGGGTTATATCGGTTACATGACCTTTGTGATTGCGCTTTTGCGCGAGCAGTCTGCCTCCACAACGACAATCACCATTTTTTATGCGCTGTTGGGCTTGGGCGTGATGGCGTCGTCGCGCATTTGGGCTGGTTTGCTCGACAAATACAAGGGTGGTCAAGCTCTAGCTTTTCTTAATTTTTTGCTCGGTTGCGCTATTGTTATTCCTGCTGTGACGGCTTGGTTACCTGCACTCATTTTGTCGGGCGTGCTTTTTGGTGGGGTGTTTTTGTCTGTTGTCGCTTCTACGACTGCCTTGGTTCGTCACAATTTGCCACCAACGGCTTGGGCTGCAGGCATCAGCGCTTTTACGGTGGTGTTTGCCGCAGGCCAAATTGTTGGGCCAACCATGGTGGGTTGGATTGCTGATGGTGTAGGCGGTCTGGCACGCGGTTTGTTGATCTCGGCTATTGCCTTGTGGCTGGGTGCGCTGCTGGCGTGGCGGCAAAAACCCTTGTAATTACCCTTATCATCGCGTTAATGATTTTTACGACCACAGCACCGCAATTGCCACAGACGCGTCTTTCGCGTCCTGCGCTGTTGGTCGTTTCAATGGTGCATATCGCGTTGTTTTGGCTGCTGCTGCAAACCGCACCTGTGCAGCGCGTGGTGCGTGAAACGGTAGTGATGCTGAATCTACCCATCACGCAGCCTTTGCCCAAACCGCCACCTAAAAAAGTAATCACCTTACCAAAGCCGCCGGAGCCTATCAAACCTATTGAAAAACCGGTCGTGGTGAAGAAAACTATCACCAAGCCGGTAGAGCCTTTACCTATTCCACCACCCAAGCCAGTTGAACCACCAAAACCAGTTGAACCGCCTAAGCCTGTTGAGCCACCAAAACCAGTTGAAAAACCAGTAGTTTTGCCGAAGCCACCTGAGAAAGTAGTGGAGGTTAAGCCTGTAGAAGTGCAAGTGCCGAAAGAGGTCGTTCAAGAAACGCCTAAAGTCGTGCCCAAAGGAGTCCCTAAACCTGTGGTTGCTGAAGTGCCAGTTGAATTGCCGCCAGCGCCTACACCTGCTCCAGCAACAGTTGTTCCAGCTGCAATCGCTGCAACGCCTGCTCCTGCTGCGCCAGTGGCAGAACCCGCCAAAGCGGCTGCACCT
>JBEGUP010000198.1:0-4511 GCA_041178825.1 Pseudomonadota bacterium
CGCTGGTCTTCAAACTCCAGCGTGCAGATGCTGTGGGTGATCTGCTCCAGCGCGTCCTCTATCGGGTGGGCAAAGGTGTACATGGGGTAGATGCACCATTTGTCGCCAGTGTTGTGGTGATGGGCGCGGCGGATGCGGTAGATGGCGGGGTCGCGCATGTTGATGTTGGGCGACGCCATATCGATTTTTGCTCTTAAAACCATAGCGCCATCGGCATGCAATCCGCCGGCCATCTCTTGAAAACGTTTCAAATGATGTTCGGTGGAAAGGGCTCTAAATGGACTATCAACGCCGGGTTTGCCAAAGTCGCCACGGTTGGCGCGCATGTCGTCGGCAGATTGTTCATCGACATAGGCGTTGCCAGAGGTGATGAGGTATTCAGCAGCGCGGTACATGAAGTCGAAGTAGTCACTGGCTTGGTACGGTTTGTCGTTGCCTGGCTGGCTCCAGTCAAAACCCAGCCATTTGACCGAGTCGATGATGGTGTTGACGTATTCCATCTCCTCTTTTTCAGGGTTGGTGTCGTCAAACCGCAAGTGGCACACGCCGCCGTAGTCGCGCGCCAGGCCGAAGTTGAGGCAGATGCTCTTGGCGTGGCCGATGTGCAGGTAGCCGTTGGGCTCGGGCGGGAAGCGGGTGCGGATTTTGGCGGGGTCGGGCTCGCCAGCGGCTTGGTGCGCGGCGTCGCCCGGGCTGCCCGCCCAGCGGCGGCTGGCGTAGGTGCCGGCGGCGAGGTCATGCTCGATGATTTGGCGCAGGAAGTTGCTGGGTTTGACTGTATTTTCAGCAGCAGGGGAAGATGTTTTGTCGGTTGAACTCATGCGATTGATTTTAGACGGTGGCTGAATGGGGTAAGCGATTTGCGATGTAATTTGCGCAGTCTTCGTGGGCTTCGAATTTGGGGATGGCTTTGCCTGTGAATAAGAAATCCATCAACTCACGCGGGCTGATGATGCGCATGCCTTGAACTGAGTAGAGGTTGAGCACGATGCGGTCGCCCGTGACGAAATAATCGCAGCCTGCCAGATGCGCGTCTGCGAGTATCCAGCCGTCTGATTCGTCAGGGCAGGGGATGTGACTATCTGCGGCAGCGGCAAGAGGAATTAAGGCGGCTATTTCACTGATTAATTCGGCGGTTTTTGCTGCTGGGTATTTGAACTTGGTCACCAAAATGCGGCTCAGCTCTGCGATAACGCGGTCGCTGATAACGTATTTGATGGTGGGTTTTACAGGCAGAGCGAAGGGGTTTTCGTTTTCTTCAGCGTTATTTGCCTCGGCGTTATCTATAGGCCAATAGAGTAGTTCGCGGCACAGACCATCGCTGTGCACGGCTGAAAGCACCACATTGGTGTCCAAAAAGACTTTCATGAAGCAGCGAGTTTTGCTGCTTTTTCTGCTCTTGCCTTGGCTCGGTCTTCAGCCCGCGCTTCATTGCACATGCGCATAACGTCGTCTTCGGTGTAAATACCCATAGCGCGTGCATGTTGGGCAAATTTTGCGCTCAAGTTCTCCAAGCGAGTACGAAAAACGTGACCACTTAAAGCTTCTCGGGCGAGCTCGCTTTTGGACTTGCCTGTAGACGCAGCAAGCTCATTGAGCTGTTGGTCTAATTTGTCATCAATACGCAGCGTCAGCATGGACATGGATTTCTCCTAGATTGGTTTGTATGACATTGTAATACAAACCACCAAATCCATGTGCTGATTAAAGATTATCTTGTCTTAAATAAGTGCGCGTACAGACGGCTCACTGCGAATTTGTTTGGGCGACCGCGCAAGGTGAGGCTGAGCTTGCCAGCTTCATCACGGTGCACGGTATCAATGGCAGATGCGCGCACAACTGTACCTCTGTGGATTTGCCAAAAAACCTCGCTGTCAAGCTGCGGAAGTAGCTCTTTGAGTGGTGTGCGAATAAGGTAGTCTTTGTAAACTGGACCATCCAGCGCGATGATTTGTACGTATTTGTCGGTTGCAACAAAGTACAAAATCTCTTCAACAGGAACCATTTTGATAGCGCCAGCCAATTGCGGAATATTTACTTTAATGACTTTGAGTGCTGCAGAAGCAGTATTGCTGACGTTTTCGTGACGAATCAGATGCCTGATTTGTGACAGGGTCTCATTAAAATTGACGGCATTATCAATAGCATCATGCATCCTATTTATGCCAGCAATTCTGAGTTTGACGATGGTTTGCTGCAGACGTTGTGGTTGTACGGGCTTGAGTAAGTAATCGACCGCATGTGCATCAAACGCTTGTAAGGCGTATTGGTCATAAGCGGTAACAAAGACCAGTGAGGGGAAAACATTACCAACCCATGCGTCGGCCAATTCGGCTGCTGCGTCTAATCCATTTAGGCCAGGCATGCGAATGTCAAAAAAGAGGATATCTGGTTTAAGTGCCAGTGCTTGCCGTACGGCTGATAAACCGTCTGCCACAATTGCAATCACATGAAGTTCGGGCCAAATTCTTGCCAGCTCGTTTCTTAAAGCGCAAGCTAAGTGCGGCTCATCTTCCGCAATCAAGGCTGTAGGACGGCTTTCAATGTTTGCAAGCAATGCGCTCATTTTATGAAACCTTCTACATCGGAATAAGGCAAGCTTATCCTTGCCGTTGTTTTATATGGGTAGTTTGATATCAAATTTATAGCGGCTTTGTTACCGTATATGGCGGCTAAGCGTTCGGAAACTTGCATCCAACCAAAACCTTTGGCGTTGGTAATATCTTCTTTGTTAGCCCCTGCACCTGTATCGTTAACCTCTAGCGAAACAATTTTTCCGTCGGTGGTTGCGACAATGAATATGCGTCCACCCTCAACCAGAGGCTCCAAGCCATGCTTGATGGCGTTTTCAACCAGTGGTTGCAGTATGAAGGGTGGTACAAGGTGGTTGTCCAGCTCGGGCGATAAAGTCAGTGTGTAATTTAGCCGCGCTCCCATGCGCAATTTCATCAAATCAAGGTAATCATTTAAGCGTTCAAACTCTTCTCTGAGGGGGTGCATGTTTGCTCTAGACCCATTCACAATTGCGCGCATATAGCTGACAATGCGATCCAGCATTTGTGTGGCTTGCGTTGTATCGGTTACCACCAAAGCCCGCAAATTTGCCAAAGTATTGAAGAGCATGTGCGGCTCTAATTGAGACTCTAAAAGCCTGAGTTTTGCATGCGTGGTAGAAATTTGATCTTCTTTATGAAGCTGCCTTTGTGTGAGAAACCAGATAAAAATGTAGGCAAGAACCGTTGAAAGCGCCATCCAACTCAATACCCGAACAGGATTGGTCGCAATGATCGAACGGCCAGAAACAAAATCGCCGAGTGCATAAGCAACAAAACTAGAAGCTGGGGTGGCAATGCCAATGTAAATGTAGCGAGGCAGGTTTAATGGAAACCTATTGCCTGCATTGTTGTGAATGAGCCAATCGCCAACATCAGTAAAAAGCCAAAGTAGTGTTGCTATCAAAAAGCTGTACAAGATGTCAGAGAACAGAAATATGTCTCTTTCGATGACTAAAACTGCTAAAAAAACGAGCGCAATAGACCATGCGATAAACAAACGCTGCAGCATATTGCGCCGTTCTTCAACAGGTATAGAAAGGGTGAACATGATTTCAGCTATGTTAAAAATGCGTGAATTGTGAGGCACTAGCAAACAAAAGACCACATTTTTGCGACGAAACGCCACTTTTTTGGCGTGAAATGCATGTCATTGTTGTTAAATCTTTACCAAACCGATACATCAGCTTGTTTTTAAGCTGTGTTTGACTTCGTAGAATCAAGCTATGAAAAAAATCAATTCAGCATTCAACTGGAAACTCGCTGCCATCGCCGTCGGCGTTTTGGCACTGGCGGGCGGCGGCTATTGGTGGTACAGCCAAAAGCAGGCTTCTGGCGATGTGCAATACCGCACCAGCAAGATAGAGCGCGGCAGTTTGCAGGCCAGCGTGTCTGCCAGCGGTGCGGTAAACCCTGTCACGCAGGTGTCGGTCGGTACCCAGGTGTCTGGGCAGATCAAAGAGTTGTATGTGGACTTCAATTCTGAGGTCAAAGCCGGCCAGTTGATTGCTTTGATTGACCCTGAAACCTTTGAATACCGTGTGCGATCCGCCCAAGCGGATTTAGACTCCACCCGTGCGTGATCTAGAGCGTCAGCAAACGCTGGTAGACAAGCAGTTTGTCACCCAAAGCGTGGCAGACAAAGCGCGTGCTTTGGTCGGAAACTTGGGTGAATCTGTCAAAGTGGCAGAGGCACAAATGGCGGTGACCAATGCGCAAGTGAAAAGTGCGCAGGCCAGTGTGGCGCAGCGTGAATCGTCACTCGCACAAGCAAGGATTGACTTGGCGCGCACCAAAATCACCTCGCCTGTGAACGGTATCGTCATCAAGCGTTCCATCGAAAAAGGCCAGACCGTGGCGGCCAGTTTGTCGTCGCCCGAGCTTTTCGTGATTGCCCAAAACTTGCAAGACATGCAGGTGGACGCGAGTATTGATGAAAGTGATGTCGGCAAAATCCGT
>JBEGUP010000199.1:0-4116 GCA_041178825.1 Pseudomonadota bacterium
TTAGGATCCGGCAGAATTTCACGTTTAGGGACTTCGCGACGACGTGGCATGGTTTCACCTCTTATATCTTGCTTCAGTGGATACGAACTTTTCGCATCGATAGGTCATCAGACCTCACTTACTCGATTCGCCCCCGACATTGGGAGTTGGAATCACTACGCTGTTTTGTTTGCGCCACGCAAACTACAGCACCGAAATACACTTGCTAAATTAAATTAGCTTATTACTTAGCCTTTGGGCGCTTAGCGCCGTACTTAGAACGAGATTGCTTGCGATCTTTCACGCCTTGCAAATCGAGCGAGCCACGAACGATGTGGTAACGCACACCTGGCAAGTCTTTGACACGACCGCCGCGAACCAGCACAACGCTGTGTTCTTGCAAGTTGTGGCCTTCACCGCCGATGTATGAAATCACCTCAAAACCGTTGGTCAAGCGCACTTTGGCAACTTTACGCAAAGCGGAGTTAGGCTTTTTTGGTGTGGTGGTATACACACGTGTACACACGCCACGGCGTTGTGGTGAGTTCTGCATAGCAGGACTCTTGGACTTGACGGTTTCGACCTCGCGTCCTTGTCGAATTAACTGATTAATGGTTGGCACTGCAACATCCTAAAAATAAAAAAACGTTCCTAAACGTGTGAATAAAACACCTTCTTCACTAGAATTTTCGTGAATCTATGAAGACGGCTTCCCCTTCGGCAAATTCCGAAAAGCCTTCTAGTATAGCAGTTTTCCTAAATTTATGTGATTTTCACTTAATCCAAAGGCGCATGGCATCCCACGCCCGCCCTAAGAACCCAGCCTGCGCTACGCCTTCTAGGGCGAAAAGTGGCACGTCTAGCATGGGCTGATCGCCCACGGATACTTTCAACACAGCTGCTTGCTGACCTTTAACCAAGGGAGCCAACAGCGGGTCTACTCTTGCGATACTTGTTTTTAAACGGGGCGCACTACCTGCAGGCAATGCGACAACAATGGCGTCAGAACGGCCAAGTTTGGCGGTGTTTTCCACCCCTTTCCACACTTTTGGCGTCACAACAGCTTGACCGGCATCGAATAATTTCACAGCTTCAAAAGCGGTGTAACCCCAATTGAGGAGTTTTTGCGCTTCATTAGCACGGTCGTTTTCGCTGGCTGTTCCCAGCACGATGGCGATCAAACGACGGCTACCTGTGGTATTTCCTGCACCCAAGCCAGCAAAATCACGCTTGGCGGTTGCAATCAAACAATAACCCGCAGCATCGGTATGACCTGTTTTTAGACCATCAACCGTGGGGTCGCGAAAAAGCAACAAATTGCGGTTACTGTCGTTTGACGTTGGCGTGCCTTGGTAACGGTACTTTTTAATAGCGTAATAGTTGGTGTATTGGGGAAAGTCTGCCATCAATCGTGTCGCCAAGATGCTCAAATCACGCGCTGTGGTGGTGTGACCAGCTTCGGTTAAGCCTTCTGGGTTTTTGTAGCCCGTGCTTTTCATGCCCAGCACTTTGGCCTGCTCGTTCATTAGTTGAACAAAGCGCTCAACACTGCCGCCCACGCCTTCGGCCAACGCCGTTGTGGCGTCGTTACCTGACTGAACAATCATGCCTTTGATCAAATCCTCCACGGGCACTTGCATGGTGGGGTCGATAAACATGCGTGAACCTGGCATTTTCCAAGCGCGGGTACTAACAGGCAAAGTCTGCTTCAGGTCAATTTTTTTGGCTTTCAGGGCGTCAAACACCAAATAAGCAGTCATCAGTTTGGTCAAAGACGCTGGCTCGATAGCGGAATCTGCATTTTTAGCCGCTAAAACTTGATTTGCCGTGACGTCTAGCAACAGGTATGACTTGGCAGCAACTTCTGGCGCAGCCAAGATGGAGGCTGGCGTTGCTGATGACCCGCTCAATGCGGCGTTTTGCGCATGAACCGAGCCATGGCAGATTAAAAAGAAGCCAAATAAGGCGGGAATAATGGTTTTCAGTAAGTTTTTCATGAAATAAGAACAGTTGTTTTGCTATATTTTTAATAGCTGCTTAGGCAGTAAATATGCTGCCTATCAGCCTATTCACTCTATAAAATGATTAAAGTCGACTTAAAGAGTTTTTCAAAGAAATCATCAATAAAATCAATGGCTTACGCCAATTAGCGACCAATCCCTGCCGGCAAAACTAACCGTTGGACGACTTTGCCGCCCTTGAGGTGCGACTCAACGATCTCGTCGATATCCGAGTTATCGACAAAGCTGTACCAAACGCCCTCTGGATACACCACGGCCACGGGGCCACCTGCGCAGCGGTCTAAACAGCCTGCTTTGTTGACGCGAACGTTTCCTTTGCCACTCAAATCAGCTTGTTTGACCAACATTTTGCAGCGGTCAAAGCCTTCTTGCGCATGGTGCTGGGAGCAGCTGTCCTCACCGTTTTTGCGCTCATTGGTGCAAAAGAAGATATGGCGTTCGTAGTAAGGCTTGGCAGAGGATTTTTCAGCAGTCATGGGAGATGTGAGGTGGGAATGAGAGGAATGTTTTGTCAACGATGCTGTATTTTAGTGACCACAGCCGTCAAACCGCTGCAAATCAAGCCTCAATTGACATTTGGTTTCGAAATTCGCGCCATCACATACGCCACTGCAGCAAACGGCCACAACCAACCCAGCCACTGCACCACGCCATGAAAGCGAATAAACCTGCCCTGCTCCCATGTTTGCAGGGTTTGGTCGAAATACGGGCTGGCGGGCGCTGTGTTAAGCATGAACAACTGCACCACCAAAGCCAAAAGCAGCACGGCGATGCAACTTCGGGCAGACAAAGCCAAGCACAGCACCCCAGCCACCGCGGCGCCCATCAAGCCCAATTTGACGGGCAAAGTAAGCCACGCCAAGGCATGCTCGGGGCCATAGCTCAAACCCGCAGAAATAGCGGAAACCAGCACTGAGATGACCAATGCCGCCATCAAAAATACAATCCGCTGAAGCGTGGTGCGCAAAATAGAATAGGCCAGCAAAACTGGTATCAACGCGCCCAATAGCACGCACAGTAGCTCAGCCCCGGGTAAAAGTGGCTGCAATTCGATGGTGCGCATGGGCAGCCACTCTAAAAACGGCGTTTCGGACAAGGCTTCGCCCAAGGCCTCTTCCACCCGCTCCAGCACCTGCCCCAGCCCCAGCGGCACAGCTGCCGGAAAGATAACCGCAATCGGCCACAACGCTAACAACACCAAGCCACCCCGCGCTTGTGGCACAAACCAAGTGCGGCGAAAATGACTCCAGCGGTCAATCGCACCCACTTTTTCAAGCAGCCAAGCAGTAAGACCGCCCAACCAGCCGCCCAGTGCGTTGAGCCATAAATCAACATTGGACGCCACACGCGAAGGTAAATAATTTTGCAAACCCTCCAAACACATGGACAGCGTGAACACCAGCATGGTGACACCCAAAACAGCAAATTTGCCATGCCCGGTTCGCAGCGCCGTTAAAACACCTAGAAACCCCAGAGGCACATAGCCCGCAATGTTGATAGCTACGTCAAACCCCGTCCAATACTTAGGCAAAGGCTGAGTGAGATAGGCCCAAGGATAAATACCTTGGTTTCGCCAAGCGTCAAACGGGTACAAACTGGCGTAAATAACCAAGGCAATATACGCCAAGGTCAATGGCCAAGCTGCAGTTTTTTTGGGGCTTGGCATGTGAACGTTTGCTTAAAACGGTTTAACCACGACCAAAATCACTGCTGCCAACAGCAGCATCACAGGCACTTCGTTGTACCAGCGAAACCACACATGGCTGCGCTTGGAGGTGTTGTTTTCTAGTTTCTTCAGCAAACTGCCACAGCTGTGGGTGTAACCAATCGCCAAAAACACCACAAACAGCTTGGCATGCATCCAATATTGCCCAGCGCCGCGACCAATGCCATAACCCAGCCATAACCACAGCCCCAAAATAACCGCAGGAAAAGACAACAAGTTGGTGAAACGGTACAGCTTACGCGCCATCAAGAGCAAACGCGCGCGCTCGGCGCTTGAATCTGCCGGCACCATCGCCAAGTTCACAAAAATGCGCGGCAAGTAAAACAAACCAGCAAACCAACTGGCGACGAAGACGATGTGCAGGGCTTTGATCCAGAGCATGTTTGCCTA
>JBEGUP010000200.1:0-4093 GCA_041178825.1 Pseudomonadota bacterium
AGCGTGTAGTAATCGGTGTGGCAAATACCGGTTGCCTTAATTTCGACTAGCACCTCGCCCGCTTGCGGACCCTGTAAATCGACCTCTTCAATTGTCAACGGTGTGCCCGATTTCCATGCAATAGCGGCTTTGGTTTTCATGCGGTGGGTCCTTCGATATTTGTGGGTTTCAAAAGCGGCTTATAGGTGCGCTCGGTCAAGGTGTTTTTACCAACATTGTCCAGCGTGTGAAACCCAGCCATGACACATCGACCCTCGTTCAGTGCGCGAATGGCGTCTACGCTGCCAGTAAAGCGAATGTCTAGGTGCAGATGGGGTAGAGCGGTTTCACGTAGCCGGCTCAGTGCATCGTCGTGGCTGGCGTACAGAGTGACGATGTGGCTGGCATCGTCAAACGCCACGGCGAATGAGCGCTCCAGCTCCGCCCGTAGCGCCTCAATTTGCGGGGCAAGGCGCGCCTGCGCTTGGCGCTCAGCCCACATCAGCTTGCTGCCAAACTCGCTCAAACGGGCAGACTGCCCTTTTTCCCAAACCAGCAGTTCACCGCCCAGCTCGGTTTCCCAGCGTTTCAGCTCACCCCAAACATGGCGGTACGACAGCCCAAGTTGCCGCGCACCGGCTGAAATCGAGCCTTGGCTAGAGACCGCTTGCAGCAGATCAATCAAGGGGTTGCGAACCGTTGCTGGACTGGCGTTTTTGCTGAGTGTGTAGTGAAGTTGTAGCCTATGCATGGCATTTCATATCGGAGAAAAATGAATTAACCGATACGATACCGCAACTTCTGTCATCCTTGCTGTTTTTTCAGCGCTCAACTTCATAAACATGTCAATGTATCATCAATTTAAGCGTTTAGCCAGCGTAATTACTGCCTCAGTAGCTATCAATTTTGTAGTATTTTTGCATGCTTCAGCGCAGTCAATTGTCGTCGCTTCTACAACATCGACCGAGCAATCTGGCCTGTTCAGCTACTTGCTACCCGAGTTCAAAAAAACCAGCGGTATTGACGTCAAAGTCGTTGCTCTTGGTACTGGCCAAGCGCTAGATATGGGACGGCGTGGCGATGCAGATGTGCTGTTTGTGCACGACCAAGTGGCAGAAGAAAAAATTGTGGCGGATGGTTTTGCGGTCAAACGCTTTTCCGTCATGTACAACGACTTTGTGCTGATTGGCCCAGCGACTGACCCTGCCAAAACCAAAGGCAAAGACATTGTGGAGGCGCTCAAAAAGCTATCCATAGCGAATGGCAATTTCATCTCGCGCGGTGACAAAAGCGGCACCCACGCGGCGGAATTGCGCTATTGGTCGCAGGCCGGTGTGCTCGTAGGGACGCATACGGGCAGGCCAGAGAACAAATTTACCAGTTACAAAGAATGTGGCTGCGGCATGGGCCCGGCGCTGAACATGGCGTCTAGCCTAGGCGCTTATGTGCTGGCTGACCGTGGCACTTGGTTGAGTTTCAAAAACCGTGCCGATTTGACAATTTTGGTTGAAGGTGACAACCGCTTGTTCAACCAATACGGCGTGATGCTGGTCAACCCCGCCAAACACCCACAAACTAAGGTGGTTGAGGGACAAAAGTTTGTGGACTGGGTGGTGTCAAACGCGGGGCAGGCTGCAATTGCAAGTTACAAAATTGGCAGTGAGCAGTTGTTTTTTCCAAACGCTACCAAGTGATTCATCACGAAACAATCCTGACAATTTAGTCGCTGAATCAAAGCAAAGTGCATGTAACATTGCACACATGCACTTAGTCCCCAAAGCCTACAACACGCCAGAAGACGACACCTTCATGGGACTTGCCCTGCAAGAGGCACGGGCTGCTGCGTCCAAAGGCGAGGTACCTGTGGGGGCTGTGGTGGTGAAGGATGGCGTTGTCATTGGTATGGGGCGCAATTCTCCAATTGCAGACCACGACCCCTGCGCGCATGCAGAAATCATGGCGTTGCGGGCTGCGGCAAAAGCTGTGGGTAATTACCGCTTAGATGGTTGTGAAATATTTGTAACGCTGGAACCTTGCGCCATGTGTGCGGGGGCGATCTTGAATGCACGGCTAAAACGGCTTGTTTTTGGCGCTGCTGAAGCCAAAACGGGGGCGGCAGGCTCGGTGACCAATCTGTTTACCAACATGGCGCTCAACCACCAAACCGATGTGGACGGTGGCGTGCTGGCCGACCAAGCCAGTGGTTTGCTGCAGCGTTTCTTTCAAGACAAACGTGAAGTCACCAAACAAGAAGCCAAACTCAAGCACCCGCTGCGCAGAGACGCCTTGCGCACGCCCGATGCGGCTTTTGAAAATCTTCCAGATTACCCGTGGCAGCCCCATTACGTCAGCAACCTGCCGGCGCTAGAAGGCTTGAGAATGCATTATTTGGATGAAGGCGAGGCTGAGGTGGCCATAGACGCTTTCAGTCAAACCACCTACCTGTGTCTGCACGGCAACCCAGCTTGGAGTTATTTGTACCGCAAAATGATTCCTGCATTTTTAGAGGGTGGGGTCAGGGTGATTGCGCCAGATTTGATAGGTTTTGGCAAAAGCGACAAACCTAAAAAAGACGCTTTTCACACGTTTACATGGCACAGGCAGGTGCTGATTGAGCTGATAGAGCGCTTAGATTTGCAAAATATAGTTCTCGTTGTGCAAGATTGGGGCGGGCTGCTGGGTTTGACACTGCCGCACGAATTTCACGGAAAATCGAATCGCATCAAGGGTTTACTGGTCATGAACACGGCTTTGGGAACTGGCGATGTGCCGCTAACCCAAGGTTTTCAGGACTGGCGCGAAATGTGCCGCAAATACCCAGAGTTCAAGATTGACAAGCTCTTTGCACGCGGCAACCCGCACATGGGTCCTGCTGAATGTGCCGCCTACGCTGCGCCTTTTCCAGACAAGGGCTTCCGCGCCGCCACCCGTGCCTTTCCGCCCATGGTGCCGGATAACAAAGACGCCGATGGCGCAGCCGTGTCGCGCCAAGCGAGAGACTTTTGGCAATTCGAATGGGAAGGGCGCACGCTCATGGCTGTGGGCGCACAAGACCCAGTGCTGGGCTTAGATGCCATGCGCAGTTTGCAAAAAAACATCAACAATTGCCCAGAACCCTTGGTGCTGGACGATGCGGGTCATTTTGTGCAAGAGCATGGTGAAGAGATTGCTAAACTGGCAGTCCAAGTCTTTCATTGAGTTTTTAAAAATCGAGAGTTAAAAAATCGAGTAATGAGCCATATTTACGTTTATTCCCCCTCTAGCCGCGTGGTTGACAAAGCAGCATTCAAGCGCGGCATCAAACGGCTGCAAAGCTTGGGGCACGAGATCGAGCTTGATACCGACGTGCTAACGGGGCATTTGCGCTTTGCTGGCGACGACGCCACCCGCATTGCCGCTATTCACAGAGCCGCAGCCAGCGGCGCTGATGTGGCGATGACATCGCGCGGCGGTTACGGTATCAGCCGGATTTTGGGTGGTATTGATTAGTTTTCCTAATTGATAGATATTTATCATTAAAGAAGACTATGAAAAAAGACACTATAAAATTAGATTGTGGTCACGAAGTTGAAGTTATCGCAATTGATATAAGTAGAACTTATGGAGAGTTCTTAGTTGGTGAACCTAGATTCGAGGATAACATATATGTATATGAAAACTTGAAAGCACCAAACCATTGGGGGATTCGAAAAACGGTTAAGAATACTGAAAGTTTTGACTTGGATTTAAAGCACTTCAAAAAGTACACAATTTACCTATGGCTTGCATCAGACAAAAGTGTTAATGACCCACTAAAAAAATTTGATGGTTCAGAAGTTGTTATAGTTTGGGCAATCGATGATTTGTTTTCGTTTTCGATTAATTCTATAATCGAAGAAGGTATCAAAAAATTCGATTGGGAATCTTATGCTGTCAATACAAGTATTTAGTATTATTGATTCATGTTTCCTATTAGAACAACGTCTCCTAACTTTACCGCCCATCGTTCGTCATCAAAATTAACACTAAATCCAGAGCTGTAAGTTACATGTACGTTTTTAACAATTTCTAAGCCTCCACCCACAACAAACGCTTGCACAGGCATAGACTTTATAACTTCTTTTAATTTTTCAAA
>JBEGUP010000201.1:0-4565 GCA_041178825.1 Pseudomonadota bacterium
TATGACTTTAGTAGCTACTCCGGCATATTTATCAGCGGCTAGTGCCACATTTGAGGCAGATTTCAAGGCACGTCTGCACTGGTCGGATGAAACCGACGCGGGCATCGAAGACGTAGTCGCCAACATCCTACGTGATGTGCAAACGCGCGGCGATGCAGCCGTTTTAGAGTACACAAACCGTTTTGATAGCTTGACGGCAGCCTCTGTGTCGTCTTTGGAATTGACGCAAGCCGAGCTGAAAGCCGCTTTTGACGCGATTCCCGCCGATCAGCGCGACGCCCTGCAAGCGGCAGCCAAGCGCGTGCGCAGCTACCACGAAGCACAAAAAAAAGCCAATGGCGAGAGCTGGAGCTACCGTGACGAAGACGGTACGCTTTTGGGTCAAAAAGTCACCCCGCTGGACCGCGTCGGCATCTACGTGCCCGGCGGCAAAGCCACTTACCCATCCAGTGTGTTGATGAACGCGATTCCGGCGCATGTTGCTGGCGTCAGTGAAATCATCATGGTCGTCCCCACCCCGCGCGGGGAAAAGAACCTGATGGTCTTGGCCGCAGCTTATATCGCCGGCGTTAGCCGCGTCTTCACCATTGGTGGGGCACAAGCGGTCGCCGCTTTGGCTTACGGTACGGAAACCATCCCCAAAGTCGACAAAATCACCGGCCCCGGCAACGCCTACGTCGCAGCTGCCAAGCGCCGCGTGTTTGGTACGGTCGGCATCGACATGATCGCCGGCCCAAGCGAGATTTTGGTTCTGGCCGACGGAACTACCCCGCCCGACTGGGTGGCTATGGATCTGTTCAGCCAAGCCGAGCATGACGAACTGGCGCAAAGCATCCTGCTCTGCCCGGACGCCGCCTACATCGCCCAAGTGCAAGAGAGCATCAACCGCCTCCTGCCCGACATGCCCCGCGCCCCCATCATTGCCAAGTCGCTTAACGACCGCGGCGCGCTGATTTTGACCCGCAGCATGGAAGAAGCCTGCGACATCAGCAACCGCATCGCTCCTGAACACCTAGAAGTCTCTAGCCGCGCCCCACACCGCTGGGAACCGCTGCTCAAACACGCCGGCGCGATCTTTTTGGGCGCTTACACCAGCGAATCCCTAGGCGACTACTGCGCCGGCCCCAACCATGTCCTGCCCACCTCAGGTACAGCCCGTTTCAGCAGCCCGCTGGGCGTCTACGACTTCCAAAAGCGCAGTAGCTTGATAGAAGTCAGCGAAGCCGGTGCCCAAGTCTTAGGCAAAATCGCTTCGGTTTTGGCGCATGGAGAAGGCTTGCAAGCCCATGCCAGAGCAGCAGAGATGCGACTAAAGTAAGTTTTACGGATGCGGTACGACTTAATTAGTGTTTGATAACCTAAAGCAAAGCGAGTTGTCCATGAAATTAACAGTATTCACATTTTTTAAAAGCATCGTTTTAAGCCTGCTACTGATAGGCACAGCCTCCGCCATGAGTCTGCGCGAACTGCGCCAACTAGAGCGTACCAACCCCAAACAAGGCGATTTGTACGTGCAGTACTACTTGATCGGGGTTTTAGAAGGCATCCAAGAGGCCAACACAGCGCTGACCCGCTCAGGCGGCAAACCCCTGTTTTGCCAAAACGAGCGCAGGCTAGATGTGACCCAAGCGCAAACCATCTTCAATACCGAGCGCAAACGCAACGCAGACTTGTACGAGGCAGACATGCCCGTGCAGCTGGTGATGATGAATGCCTTGGCTTCTACGTACACCTGTGAGTAGAGCGAATTTGCTATTATTTTAATAGCTGCTTAGGCATTAAATACGCCGGCTGTAGGTATAAATAGCACTTAAAACTCGGTTTTCAGCCCAAATCAGGCATTTCTGAGCCAAATTCGCCTAAAATTCACACGAATTTCGTGCAACACGAAATTCGTGTTAATATTCAAACATGAAAAACGTCACCATCACCGTTGAAGAGTCCGCATTGGAGTGGGCTCGGATTGAGGCTGCCAAGCGCAATTCCAGTGTTTCTAGACTTGTGGGCGAAATGTTGGTTGAAAAGATGCAGCAAGAAGACGCTTATGCGCAGGCTATGCGGGGCTGGTTGGGTAAGGAGCGGCAGTGGAAGTCGGATGGCGCGGCGTATCCTACGCGTGAGCAGACTTACGACAGAACATCATGACGCGTGTTTTTGTAGATGCCAATATTCTTCTGTACAGTGAAGATGGAGCAGACCTTGGCAAACAAGCCACAGCGATGGCTTGGTTAAAAGTCTTGTGGCAGCGCCGTATTGGCTGCCTCAGCACCCAAGTATTGAACGAGTTTTATGTCAACGCAGTCCGAAAAATCAAACCGCCTATGCCCGCTGGCGATGCTCGCGCCGAAGTGCGGCGTTACGCACAGTGGCAACCGTGGACGGTTGACCAAGCCACCGTAGAGTCCGCTTGGGCGGTGGAGAGCCGTTACGGCTTGCACTATTGGGATTGTTTGGTGGTGGCTGCAGCGCAACATTCAGGCTGTCGCTACCTGTTGTCAGAAGACATGGGACATGAGCAATATTACGACGCTGTGCAGGTGATCAACCCATTTAAATCGTCGATTGCCTTGCTGGACACCTTGTAAGAAGAACCTCTATGACTGACCAAATCTCCAATCTGATCCAAGCCCCACATGCACGTTTTCGCCAAGACATCGTCTCCATGCACGCCTACGCCATACAGGACTCGGTCGGTATGGTCAAGCTGGACGCGATGGAGAATCCGCATCGCCTGCCGGCTGATTTGCAGCAAAAGCTAGGCGAACGCTTGGGCAAACTGGCGCTGAATCGCTACCCGGATGGACGCGTTAACGATTTGCGGGCTGCTTTGGCGAGTTATGCCGACATGCCTGTAGAGTTTGAGATAATGCTGGGCAATGGCTCGGACGAGTTGATTTCGCTGCTGGCGCTGGCTTGCGATGTGCCTGGGGCGACCATCTTGGCCCCGTTGCCGGGCTTTGTGATGTATGCCATGAGCGCGCAATTGCAGGGGTTGAAGTTCGTCGGTGTTGATTTGACGGCGGATTTTGAGCTGGACGTGCCGGCGATGCTGGCGGCGATTGCGCTGCACAAACCCGCCATCACCTACTTGGCCTACCCGAACAACCCAACCGCGAATTTATGGGATGACACGGCGATGGCGCAAATCATCGCTGCCGTGGGCGAAATTGGCGGGTTGGTGGTGCTGGATGAGGCGTATCAGCCGTTCTCAAGCAAAACTTATTTGGACACGATTCGTGCCAACCCAACCGCCCACGCTCATGTTCTACTGATGCGCACTTTGAGCAAATTCGGTCTGGCAGGCGTTCGCATGGGCTACATGATGGGCCCGAAGGCGCTGATTGTCGAAATCGACAAAGTCCGCCCACCCTACAACATCAGCGTGCTGAACTACGAGTGTGCGCTGTTCGCACTCGAGCATAAAGAGGTGTTTTCGGCTCAAGCTGGCGAATTGATTGCTCAGCGCGCTATGCTCTTTGATACGCTATCGAGCATCCCCAACGTTAAAGCTTTCAAATCAGACGCCAACATGATGCTGTTGCGCGTGCCCGATCCACAAAAAACCTTTGAGGGCATGAAACTCAGGGGCGTTTTGGTCAAAAATGTGTCGAAAATGCACCCGCTTCTTAGCGGCTGCCTGCGCTTAACCGTGGGCATGGCAGAGGAAAATGCGACAATGGTGGCTGCGATCAAAGCTTCTATTTGAGTTTTGCTGAGCTTTTTGAATCTTTACCTAAAAAATAACAATGACCGCCCAACCTGTACAGCGAATTGCTGAAGTCGCCCGCAACACCGCCGAAACCCAAATCACCGCTCGTGTGAACTTAGACGGTACTGGCGTGGCGAATTTGAGCACCGGCATCGGCTTTTTTGACCACATGTTGGACCAAATCGCCCGCCACGGGCTGATCGACTTGGACATCAAAGCTATCGGCGACTTGCATATCGACGGCCACCACACAGTGGAAGACGTGGGCATCACGTTGGGGCAAGCAGTACACAAAGCTGTGGGCGACAAAAAAGGCATTCGCCGCTACGGCCACGCTTTTCAGGCCGTCCGGGGCTGATCATGCATGTGCCTTTCAAAAGCGGCATGATTGGCGCGTTTGACAGCCAACTGGCGTTTGAGTTTTTCCAAGGCTTTGCCAACCACGCGTTTGTGACGCTGCACATCGACAACCTGCGCGGCGAAAATGCGCATCATCAAGCCGAAACTGTCTTTAAAGCCTTTGCAAGAGCACTGCGCATGGCGCTGGAACTGGATTCGCGCTCTGCGGGCATGATTCCTTCGACAAAAGGCTCTCTATAACCTATTTTATGGGTTAAATATGCCTTTATCCGGCGTATTTACTGCCTGAGTAGCTATTAAATTTATAGTAAAAATATCCTAACCGTTGTGTACTTTGCATCTTTCGAACCTCTGAAATGACGACAAAAACAGTAGCCGTAGTTGATTACGGCATGGGTAACCTGCGTTCGGTGACGCAAGCTGTGCATGCTGTCGCCAGCGATGCAGGCGTTGAGGTCATTTGGGCGAAAACACCGCAAGAAGTGATGGACGCCGA
>JBEGUP010000202.1:0-4041 GCA_041178825.1 Pseudomonadota bacterium
TCCAGCTGCTCGCGGCTGGTGGCGGTGATGTTGAGGGTGATGCCTAAGTAGTTGCCGCCTTTGCTCTCCCGCAGTTCCAAGGTTTTGGCATCAAACGTGGGGTCAAACTCGTGGGCAACGGCAGTGATGGCGTGGACAAAGCCATCAGCTTTTGCGCCCATGACTTTGATGGGGAAAACGCAGGGGTAGACGATGAGGGATTCTTCGACGACAGGGGCGGTCGGAACGGAAGAGGCTGAGACGACAGGTTTTTCAGGATTCATGCTGCAATTATCGCGCTGCAAGCTGTGTAGTAGCTGCAGAGACAGGGCGTTTGGCAAATTGCTTGGATTCGCCAATGGCTAAAACGCCAAAATCGGCCTCTATCACGTTCAACGCTTGGCGTGCAATGGCCAAATCGCGCGGGGGCTGGTCCAGTGGTTCGTCGGTAAGCGAAAACGTGCCCCAATGCACGCCAATGCTGCGTTTCGCACCCACATCTTGGTGAATCCGCAACGATTCCATGGGGTTGACGTGCTGCTGCGTCATGAACCAACGCGGCTCATACGCGCCTACTGGAACCAGCGCAAGGTCAAATCCGCCGCCCAAGGCCTCGGTTTGGCGTGCTGCGAAGTGCTTGGCCGTGTCGGCAAAATCGCGGCTGTAACCGGTGTCGCCAGCGTAATACCAGTGAAAATCAGCGCCTAGTACCGCCCAGCCACCCCACAGAGTGGCGCTTCTGTCGTTGATGCTGCGCGCAGACCAGTGTTGTACGGGGGTTAGGTGGAATTCCACGCCTTGAATCGTGTGTTGCTCCCACCAATCCAGTTCGACCACGCTGTCAATACCGATGCCGTTGAACCATGCTTTGAGTCCCAAGGGCACGATAAACTGGGTTGTTTTACCTGCGGCTTTGGCTTTTTCGTCTAACAAAGCCACACTGGCGCGGTCTAAATGGTCGTAATGGTTGTGTGAAATCAGCACCGCGTCAATATGGGGCAAATCTGCCATAGCAACACCGGGCGCTTGGGCTCGTTTGGGGCCAAAAATCTGCACAGGCGAAGCGCGGTCCGAGAAAATCGGGTCGACCAGCACGTTCAAACCGCTGGCTTGAACCAAAGCGGTGGCGTGGCCTATCCAAGTGACAGTTGGTACGGTGGGCGCTTTGAGCGCAGCCAAATCAGCTTGAACACTGGGCGTGGGGCTGCTAGCCGTTTTGTCTAGGTTCCAAGACTCCCACTGCCAGCGCATGAAGTCGCCAAACGAACGCGAGACCTGTTGCGTGTAATTGTTTTTAAAGCCAGTCGGTGTGTGGTGCGCTTTGGGCGAGCTGCCGTTTTGCGCAGTTGAGTTGTTAAAAAACAACAATATTGCTATGCTTATGATAGCTGCTAAGGCAGTATTTATACCGGCTAGAGGCCAATTTCGCATGTAAAATTAGATGTTTAAAGGTTTAGTGAAGAAACAGCACAGCAGCAATGGCCAACCAACCGAGCATGAAATTTGTTTTCACAATGGCCTGAATTTGTCCCAAGCGTCGTCCCGCTTCAGGCCAGTCAGACGCCGCAACGGCGAGTTTTAAGCGCTTAAAGGGTCCAAAATACACATGGCCAAACAATGCAAACATCAGTAAACCAATACCCAGCATCACGTGCCAGCCGGCAGGCGCTGCTTTCATGCCAACAGCCATCAGCATGCCTGTGCCTGTGATGAGTAAAACCGCAATACTGAGCCAAACCAGCGGGAAAAACCGCCCCATCACGCCCGCCATCAAGGGCAAACGCTGTGGCGGCTGCAGTTGGGCTGTGATAACCGGACGCAATATCCACAGCATAAATGTCATGCCGCCAATCCACGTGATGGCACCTGCAAGGTGTAAGAATTTGGAGAAAATGTAAATCATGCTGTGCTTTCAAGATGTGCCTGTATTCTGCACCTTAGACGGTTTCTTCGTCTCAGTCATTATCAGTGAGCCTATTTTTGGTGCAAATTGGCGGGTGGGGTAGACATGGGTGCGGGTTTATACGTATAATGGGGAGCTTTTCTAAGTAACATATGCTAACCACTAGGCTTTTAACCAAGTATTTGGCATGGCGTGCCCGGGCTCAACAGTCTAGGGTGCAGCCTAGGGTTCGCGTGGAAGTTAAGGTTGAGGCAAAAACAAAACCAGAGTCGCTTAAAGATGAGGTGCTGGAGCAGGATGATGCAGATCATTTTGAGCCACTAAGTTTTGAGCAAGCGCAACTGGTGATACAAGGCTTGCGTAAGTCTGCATCGTTATTATCGCCATGGCGGCTAATACGGTGGCAGATGCTTGTGGGTGTTGTGGCAACTGTTTTTGCGTACATTGGGTTTGATGGTGTGCCCGCTGCCTTGTCTGTGGCGTATGGTGCACTAGCGGTGATTCTGCCTGCAAGCGTATTTGCTTGGGGTTTGAAGCGAAGTGAGGGGGCGAAGTCTCCGTTGCTCGCGAGCTTAGGGTTTTTTGTTTGGGAGGCAGTTAAGGTGGTTTTAACGGTGGCGCTGTTGTTTGCTGCACCTGTCTTAATTGTGAATTTAAATTGGCTGGCTTTATTGGCCGGCTTTGTGGTGACTATGAAGGTGTATTGGATTGCTGTTTGGTTGTATCCAATACGTAAGAATTCTTTTAATAATTGATTACATTGGTGACGCATGTCTGCTGAAATCGCAACTACAAAAGCCCCAAATGCTGGTGAATACATCCAGCATCACTTGCAGCATTTGCAAAAAGATTTTTCTTTTGAGAGTGTGAAGCAAACAAGTCTTGTTGATTTTTCTATCTTCAACTTAGATTCAATTGTTTATTCAATTATTCTTGGTGTCATTGGTTGCTTCTTGCTCTGGCGTGCTGCCCGCAAGGCGACGGCGGGTGTGCCTGGTCGTTTTCAGGCTGCTGTAGAAATTTTGGTTGAAATGGTTGATAACCAAGCTAAGGGTGTTATCCACAATGCAAATAGCCGCAAACTGGTGGCGCCTTTGGCTTTGACGGTGTTTGTTTGGATTTTCCTGATGAATGCTATGGACATGTTGCCGGTTGATTTGCTGCCTGCAGCTTGGCATTTAGCTGGTCCTGCGCTGGGCTTTAAGGATTACATGCGCGTCGTGCCTACGGCCGATCTTTCGTCCACGCTAGGTATGTCGTTTGGTGTTTTGTTGCTGTGCTTGTTTTACAGCGTAAAAATCAAAGGTTTGGGCGGTTGGACGCACGAGCTGGTGGCTGCTCCGTTTGGCGACAAGTTTTATTTGTACCCTATTAATTTCTTGATGCAAATGATTGAATTTGCCGCGAAAACCGTGTCTCACGGTATGCGGTTGTTCGGTAATATGTTTGCTGGTGAATTGATTTTCATGTTGATTGCCTTGATGGGCGGCGCATGGGCCTGGCAGTTTAACCCTCTATCGGGTGGATTCTGGTTAGGATTTGGGCATGTGGTGGCTGGTACTGCTTGGAGTATCTTCCATATTCTGGTGATCACCTTGCAAGCCTTCATCTTTATGATGTTGACGTTGATTTATGTGGGACAAGCTCACGATTCACACTAATCTTTTAGTTTTTAGTTTTTTGTTTTTAGTTTTTAGTTTTTTGTTTTCGTTTTTTAATTTTTAGGAGTAATCATGGAAAATATTCTCGGCTTGGTAGCTTTGGCGTGCGGTTTGATCGTTGGTTTGGGTGCTTTGGGTGCTTCTATTGGTATCGCCATCATGGGTGGAAAATTCCTAGAGTCTTCAGCTCGCCAGCCTGAATTGATGAACGAACTCCAAACCAAAATGTTTATTTTGGCTGGTTTGATTGATGCTGCATTCTTGATCGGCGTTGCTATTGCATTGTTGTTTGCATTCGCAAAACCTTTCGCTATCTAATTTTGATCAAGTTTTCAAGCTTGAAAGGAAGTAAGCTGTGAGCATTAATGCAACCTTATTCCTGCAGCTGATCGTCTTTTTAATTTTGGCTTGGTTTACGATGAAATTCGTATGGCCACCAATTACAAAAGCGCTCGACGAGCGGGCAGAAAAAATAGCAAGCGGTCTCGCTGCTGCCGA
>JBEGUP010000203.1:0-4035 GCA_041178825.1 Pseudomonadota bacterium
CCTATCGCCAACAGCATGGCACCGTCTGCCGTGGGGAAGTCTTGGTATGGCGCTAGGCTGGGGTGGCTGTTGCCTTGACGCTGGGGGACGTTACCCGTGTTGAGGAATCCTGCGGCTTGGTTCGCCAAAATCGCCATGCCGACGTCTAACAGCGCCATGTCGATATGCTGCCCTGCGCCTGAGCGGTTACGCACTTCCAGCGCGGCGAGGATGGCAGACGTGGCGTAGCAGCCGGTGAACAAATCCGTCAAAGCCACACCCACCCGCATCGGGCCGCCGCCGGGCACGTTGTCGGGTCTGCCGGTGATGCTCATCATGCCGCTCATGGCCTGAATCATCAGGTCATAACCCGCACGCTCAGCATACGGGCCGTCTTGCCCGAAACCAGTGATGGAGCAATAAATCAACCTAGGGTTTAGGGCTTTTAGGCTATCAAAATCCAACCCATAGTGCTTCAACCCGCCGACTTTGAAGTTTTCTACCAAAATGTCGCTGTTCAAAGCCATTTGCCGAATCAGCGCTTGACCTTCAGGCTTGGCGATATCAATGGTGATGGAGCGTTTGTTGCGGTTGCAGGATGTGAAGTAACTCGCATGCTTGGTGTCGTTGCCCGCCTCATCCTTCAAAAACGGTGGCCCCCAGTGGCGGGTGTCGTCGCCTTCGTTAGGGCGCTCGACCTTGACGACATCCGCCCCCAAATCCGCCAACATTTGCGTGCACCAAGGGCCGGCGAGGACGCGGGATAAATCGAGAACTTTTAAGTGTGAAAGAGCGCCTTTATTCATAATTTTTAATTCGAAAACGCCGCAATCCCCGTCTGCGCCCTGCCCAAAATCAGCGCATGGATATCGTGCGTGCCTTCGTAGGTGTTCACCACTTCAAGGTTAACCAAATGCCGCGCCACGCCAAACTCGTCGCTGATGCCGTTGCCGCCCATCATGTCGCGCGCCAAGCGGGCGATGTCCAGGGCTTTGCCGCAGGAATTGCGTTTGAGCAGCGAGGTCAAATCCGTCGCCGCAGTGCCCTCTTCTTTCATGCGCCCCAAGCGCAGGCAGCCTTGCAGGCCGAGGGCGATTTCGGTTTGCATGTCGGCCAGTTTCTTTTGAATCAACTGGTTGGCGGCGAGTGGGCGACCGAATTGTTTGCGATCCATGACGTACTGGCGAGCACGTGTCCAGCAGTCTTCTGCCGCACCCAATGCACCCCAAGCGATGCCGTAACGGGCAGAATTGAGGCAGGTGAACGGGCCTTTGAGACCTTGCACTTCTGGGAAAGCGTTTTCTTCAGGGCAAAACACACCGTCCATGACGATTTCGCCAGTGACGGAAGCGCGCAAACCGACTTTGCCATGGATGGCAGGTGCGCTCAAGCCTTTCATGCCTTTTTCGA
Organism: Pseudomonadota bacterium; assembly: GCA_041178825.1. GTDB lineage: Bacteria > Pseudomonadota > Gammaproteobacteria > Burkholderiales > Burkholderiaceae_C > Aalborgiella. The sequence continues at coordinate 1,390 of JBEGUP010000203.1, forward strand.
GCACAAAGCCGCGAATCGGGCCGACGACGCCAGATTCACTGACTTCTTTCGCCCACACCACAAACACATCGGCCATCGGGCTGTTAGAAATCCACATTTTTGCGCCGCTCAGCTTGTAGCCGCCTGCGACTTTTTGGGCGCGGGTGACCATGGAGCTGGGGTCAGAGCCGTGGTCGGGCTCGGTCAGGCCAAAACAGCCTATCCATTCGCCGGTTGCCAGTTTCGGCAGGTATTTTTGGCGCTGCGCCTCGGTGCCGAACTCAAAAATCGGCAGCATGACGAGGGAGCTTTGCACGCTCATCATCGAGCGGTAGCCAGAATCGACGCGTTCGACTTCGCGGGCAATCACGCCATAAGCCACGTAATTCAAGCCCGGGCCGCCGTATTGCTCAGGAATCGTGGGGCCGAGCAGCCCAAGTTCACCCATTTCGCGGAAGATGGCGGGGTCTGTCGTGCCGTCGCGGAAAGCCTGCGTGACGCGGGGGAGCAGTTTGTCTTGGCAGTAGGCGGCGGTGGCTTCTTTGATCATGCGCTCGTCGGCGGTGAGCTGCTGGTCTAAGAGGAAGGGGTCTTGCCAGTTGAAGGTAGCTTTTTGAGTGGATGCCATGGGTTTTCTCCTAAATAATGACCTTAATAGACATTATGGTAACCGCCATATTTACGCCTTGCAAACGACTTTTACGCACTTAGTTATGATATTTAATCACTTATCACACTCATAAAACATTGCAAATTCTAGGTGCAAAATTGGCAGTTATCCGTCGTATTTACTGCCTTAGCAGCTATAAATATAATAGCAAAATAGACTTGTATTTTATGAAAATATGTGTATATTACGCACACCATGCGCAGAAAAATCCCATCTCTTCAAGCCCTCGCCTGCTTTGACGCCGCCGCCCGCCACGAAAGCTTTACCCGCGCCGCGCAAGAGCTGGCGTTGACGCAGGGGGCGGTGTCGCGGCAAATCACGGCGCTGGAGGCGTTTTTGAGCGTTGATTTGTTCCGCCGCACCCGCCATGGCGTCGCCATCACCGAGCGAGGCATCGCTTATGCCAAACAAATCGCGCCAAGGCTGCAGGGGCTGGAGCAGGACACGCTGGACGCCATGTCTACCCAAGGTCAAGGCAGCGCCGTGCATTTGGCGGCGGTGCCGACGTTTGCGACCCGTTGGCTGATGCCGCGTTTGCCCCTTTTGGCGGCGCAGCACCCAGACATCACCATCCACATCGAAACTCGTACCCGCCCCTTTATGTTTGGCGAGACGCCGTTTGACGCGGCGTTGTACGCCGGTACACCTGAGCAAGTGCGCAACTGGGCGGGGACGAAGGCGACGCTGCTGATGGCGGAAGAGGTTGTGCCCGTTTGCAGCCCAAAATTAATGGGTAACTTGGCAGAACTCACGCCAGAAACCATTGCAGCGCTCCCACTTTTGCAGCAAAGCACCCGTTTTGACGCGTGGCGGCAATGGTTTGATGCACAAGCCGTAGACGCCCCACTGGCACTGGCAGGGCCGCGCTACGAGCTGTTTTCGATGACGGCAGCGGCAGCGACACTTGGCATGGGCGTGGCATTGGTGCCGCGTTTGCTGATAGAAACCGAGCTGGCGCGGGGTGATCTGGTGATTGCCTGCAACCGACCGCTACGCGGTGAGCGGGGTTACTACATCGTGACGCCTGAGCGGACAGATCACCCCCCAGCATTAAGTGCATTTATTGCATGGCTTGTCACTTTGCAGACCCATCAAAAACAGACTTTGCTTTAAGATATTGGCATGGACATGAAACTCAACACCCTAGCTTCTCCTCTCGCCTTGTTGAACGACCCAACACTGCTAAAAACCGACGCCCTCATCAACGGCGAATGGATTGCAAGCAGTGATAGATTTGACATCAACGACCCAGCTACAGGTTTAAAACTGGCCGAAGTCAGCAACTTATCTGCCTCAGACGCTACCAAAGCAATAGCAGCGGCGGCAGCGGCTTTGAAAACATGGCGTTTAAAAACCGGCAAAGAGCGGCATGCCATCTTGCTAAAGTGGTTTCAGCTCATCATGGCGAACCAAGACGACATTGGCCGCATTTTGACGTCTGAGCAAGGCAAACCGTATGCGGAGGCAAAAGGCGAAGTCGCCTATGGCGCGAGTTTTGTAGAATGGTTTGCCGAAGAGGCCAAACGCGTCAACGGCGAAGTATTGCCGCAGTTTGACAACAACCGCCGCCTGATGGTGATGAAGCAGCCCATAGGCGTGTGCGCCGCCATCACACCGTGGAACTTCCCTATCGCCATGATTACCCGTAAAGTCGCGCCGGCGCTGGCGGCGGGTTGCACCGTCGTCATCAAACCGGCGGAATTGACACCGCTGACCGCATTGGCCGTAGCCGAACTGGCCATCCGCGCTGGCATTCCGGCTGGGGTGCTGAATGTGCTGACCGCCGACAGCGAAAATTCGATTGCCATTGGCAAAGTCTTCTGTGCCAGCCCCATTGTCAGCCACATCAGCTTTACAGGCTCGACAGAAGTAGGTCGGATTTTGATGGCGCAAAGCGCACCGACGGTAAAAAAACTGGCACTGGAACTGGGCGGCAATGCACCTTTCATTGTGTTTGACGATGCGGATATCGATTCTGCCGTTGAAGGCGCGATGGC
>JBEGUP010000204.1:0-4010 GCA_041178825.1 Pseudomonadota bacterium
AGGTACTGGCCCAAACGATTGAGCAAGCGTCTGTTTCGGAGCAAGAAAAGACCAGCTTGAACCAGCAAATTCTACAAAAATGGCAGATGCAGACAGGCCAAGCAGGCGTACTCAATACGCAGGGCCAAGTAGAGTTTCATTGTGATGTAACGCTTGATGTTTATCACAATAGTGTCACGAACCCTAGCGGAAAATCAGATTTGACACCTCTCAAAACAGGTACTTTTGAGAAAATAGTATTGCAAGGTGATGTGCGCAGTACCTCAGCTGATGAAGATGTGCTTTATGCGCAAGGCGTGATAACGGGGTCAAATGATCGCTCCGTTTTGGCAAGGTATGCCAATGTTGCAAACAGTGTGCAAATTGGGCGAAGTGGTGTCGGTTATCAGTTGTCTTTTGGAGATGTTGTCGCTGCATTTTCGGGTCTGGGTTCCAATTTGGGCTTGCGCGGCACGATGGGAACAAAAGAGCTGGGTGGTTTGACTGTTACAGGCTTTGCTGGAACCGTGGCAGAAAGCTGGGAGGCTTTGAGCAATCGTGTGGCGTTGGATGGTTTGTCACCCCGTACACGCTATCTGCGCGATGTGGTGGGTGCGAAAGCTGAATATAAAATTTCGGATGAATTCACAGGTTTTATGACCCTTCAGAATTACCACGATCGCATGGGTTCTGCGGATTTGCCAGTGGGCTCGGCGGCGCTAGATGGCCACATTGCAACTATTGGTTCAAAATATGTGAATGGAAATTTCCAGGTCACTGCCGAGGCTGCCCGCAGTACAAAAAATGATTTAGTGGCCAGTACGAGCGCAAGTGGTCAGGCAAGCATTATTGATGCGACATACCGCATGGATAAGGTAGCTTTGCGCTCAGGTTATCACGACCTTGATGCAAATTTTGCATCGTTGGCTCAAACAACAGCAGCTGGTATTCGTGAATGGTACGTTGGCGCTGATTGGACTATCACGCCGCAGTTAACGTATGGCGTAGACGTGAGAGATGCTGTCACGCGCCTGGCAGCTCAAGGTGAAACACCCAGTAGCCAATCGTCTTTGAAATCAGTAACGAACAGAATTAATTACAGCATCATAGCTGTGCCGGGTTTGACAGTGTCAGTCTCGGATACGCGCAATAAAGGTAAAGATGCACTTTTTAACAGCACCTTGAATGACACAACCCAATTTGTGACAGCTTATGCCAACGCAGATTGGTCTGCGAATGCCTTGGTAGGTAATAGTCGAGCTAGAAACCCTCTAAATGAGGCTGCAGACAGCAAGAATAAAAATTGGCAGTTTACGTTAGGAAGAAATTTAAGTGATGCTAGCGCGGAAAAGCAAGCAGGCTGGACACTGGGTCTGCAGGCGACAACTGGAAGGCAATTACAAACACTCATTACGACAGGAATTGAGACACGAACGAGCAATATGGGCCTCAATGTGACGGGTACATCACAGGCCTATGGCAATTTGAACCTGGGTTGGCAGCGTCAGCGCAACACGCAGCCAGTAGCGGGTGCACCAAATTTGACCACAGACACCTTGAATCTAGATTGGACAAAAGCGTTTGGTCCACAGCTGACGATGAAGGCCTACGCAAAAATAAACCGTCGTAACCATGGTGACGCCTTGCTGCAGGTTGATGAGCGCATTATCGGTGTACAAGGAGCTTTCAAATGGTAAACACCTCAACTCGCTGGAAATGTGTAATGAACAAAGCATCTTTTTTGAGTTTCATCATCGGGTGTTTGAGTGTTTCATGGCAACCAGTTTGGGCGCAAGATCCTGTGAAAAGTACCGAAACCACTTTACCAAGTACTGTGTCTACAGGGGGCATAAGTGCGCAAGGGAATCCGAAAATCTCTACACAATGCAGACCGAATTCACCAGCGCAGCAAGCATTAGATGCACTGCTACGTGCTTACGAGCAAGGTAATATTGGTTTTTTTCAGGAACGTCTAGACCCAGCCATGATAGGGTTTAGTAACTTCATTAACGACCTTATGACGATGAATAATGTACAGCGTCAAACGCGTCTGCAGGTTCTAGATCGTCAAATGCAATGCGGTCCTGATGTGGCAGTCATTGATTTTGCTTGGGAGAAATACTATTTAGACACAGCTAGTTTTCGCCCTACGGTCACGCGTGGACGCGGTTCTGTATTGATTTCAGGCTTGGGTGGGGGGATTTCGGGGCAGTGGCGCGTGAGTGGATTGGTGGGTGATACGCCGTTTAAACCAAGTTTCGCCGATGGATCTGTTGTAGCAAACCCCAGTGTCGTTAGTTTTGCTGGCACGCCTTCAGGCTGTGTTGCTGGTGCCGCGAGTGGTGTTGCATCAGCCACTTTAAGCGCGCCTGCATCAGGTACTGCACTTGTAAACGCACCGCCTGCATGCATGTTCCCGATTGCGCCTGTTGCTGTCGCTTGTACCGTTAGTGCTCCCGGATTCTTCCCGCCAACAGTCGGAACGGCTTCCCCAGCCGTGGTGAATCCGAATTGCAGCGCCGTTGCTTCAGGCTCACCACTTGGCACGGGTTTGGCTGTTTTAAATTACACTTTAACTGGCAATCAAAGCTTCACAGCGATACCTGGTAGTACTGTGACCATTGCAGTTCCATCTGTGCTAGCCGCTACTGGTACTGCGACGGCTGGAACCGGAAGCTACACAGTCACTTCTAATGCGGCAACAACTTGTGCTGTTACGGTCTCTATTTCTGCAAGTGCTACGCCTGCAGCGCCAGTTTGCACGCCTAATAGCGCCGTATTAAGCGCAGCAATTGAAATTCGTGATGCCGACTTAACTGCACCAGTCGTACAAGTCCAGGTACAAGCGAGCAACGGCGACAACGAAACTTTTAATCTGCCCAAGGTAGCAGCCGGTGTATATCGTCTCTCATCTCTTCCTATTACTCGCGGCGCAACGCGTGTACAGCCGGGCAGCAGCAGAATAGAGTTAGTCGGTGCAAGCCCCAGTGCAGTGACGCTGACGATTCGCTACATAGATACCAAGTCCAGCACGGGCGCTAGTGCCGTGCGCCAAACGACGATGACATTGGTACCTTAACTTTTCGTAACTTTCAACCATCTAAGTCAGGCTAAAGTATGAATCTAAACCTTTACAAACCACAACCCATTAGTTTTAACAAGCTTTTAATAACGATTTTGACTGTTTGCTTTACCAACGTCGCTCTCGCATTAGACGACATCCCCACCCAAGACGAGCCGGGTTTGTCGGACATTGAGAGCGTCAAGCGTTACGATGGCTCTGTGCTGTTGTTTAGAGATGATGTCTCGGGGGACGAAGTTGTCTTCCCCGCCAGCAAGGTGAAATGGGACACCGCGTTGCGCGCGGGCAAGACAGCTAAGCGTAGCGGCGCGCGATCTATGCTGGTCTACATGACGCCCAAGGGGCGCTCAACGCTGGAAGTCATGCGCAGCCAACAAAACCAGCTCAAAGCAGATGGTTTTAAGACCTTGTTTGAATGCAGTGACACAGATTGCGGTGAAGCCAATGCGTTAACGGGTGGCAATAATTTCAATTTCGCAAATATGTTGTTCAAAGATGCTACTTTCAGCACATCACGCGGTGAGCCACATGTGTGTGCAGGAGGCTACCAAATCACAGGGTTTCGCTACAGCTTGATGGACAACAGCAAAACTGGCGAAACACTGGCAGTGATGACTTGGCGCCCCTTGGTCAAAGGCTATGCCTTGCCCTGCCCAGATGAGATTGAGAAACACACCTCGGTGATGGTGTTTCATGTTCAAAAATAATCTTAAGCACCCGATTAACGAGAGCACTGTATGAAAAAGACATCCAAATTTCTAATCTGCGCCGTCGTCTCGCTGGCGGCAACAGCTCACGCCCAAAACATCCGCCCCGGCCAATACGACTACGCGGTCACTTCTGAAATGTTTGGCATGAAAATACCGATCAATTTCAAGCAATGCGTGACCCAAAAAGACGTTGAATCCAACAATGCCTACGTCAATCAAAAAGGCGCTGAAGGCTGCTC
>JBEGUP010000205.1:0-3973 GCA_041178825.1 Pseudomonadota bacterium
ATGTATAAGGTGAAGTTCCACCAGTTGCTGTTTGATTGATCGAATTTGAATTATCCATATTAAGTTTCCAAAACAAGTACTGGTCACTCGAAGTGAACAACCGCTGTGCAGCCTTTAGAATCTCACGTCAAATCGTTCGCGCAAGTTGAATTCCGTAAAATTCACCAAAGCAGTTCAAGAAGTTACACACTTTGCTTGCATCGCAAAATAAACAGGAGTAAACTCATTCACATAACATCTCAAGATGTATGAAATTTATGTTCGGGCTTTTCCGAAAAAAGTGACAGATATCCGAATCTCGTCTAAAAAATAGCCATCGTTTTGGCATCGATTTTTTGAAGTAAACGGCAGTCAATGACCCCTAAGCGTGTTGCATCCCCATTATTGGTGATCTGGGTGAACCTGAACCTACTGCGACACTTAGTATTGGTGCAAAAATTCTCTTGTCTGACTTCGATATGAACCTAATGCGTTTAGATAAAACCATTTGACCTAGTTCAAATTCAGTACATCAAAGACGGCGTCAAACGCTGATAGTTGAGTTGAGTTGAATTGAATTGAATTGCAATCACAACCAGTTGCTAGCGATTGTTAGCAGTTAGTAGCAGTTGCGATAAATCCCGTGCGCATAACAAAGAAATAATTGGCATATCGATTGGTCGCAGTCGTTATCCCTGTTGTTTCAAAAGTTTCAAAACCCCCGCCATCAACGGAATTGAATACAACGAACCGTATTGCAACGATACGGATTAAAACGTTTCTGCACTACACAAGTGCATCACAACCCTCAAGAACTCTGATCGATAAAAACGTGCCACAAGCACCCATTTAGACATCTACAACCCAAAAAGTTTTTCAAAACCAGCATTCACCGACGTGAAAGCTAGCCTTGAGATCGAAAGTTGATCAACCTTGAGTCACCCATGCAAGCCCTGTTTACAAGGCTTGCAGCTGATTTATCAACCTTGCATAGCACCTTGAACCTAAAGTTGATTGGTATTACAGCCCATCAAAACCATGGTTTTAAGGAAACATGACTTGGTCTTTAAAGCAGCGGAATCGCTAGGCGAATAGACGCGCGCCTAGCGCAAAAAAAACGAACTGGTTCACACAAACGCACTGGCCAACCACCAGCTTGACGCCTCGGTCGCTCTATAGCGGTACAGCTTCGAGTCAACGCGGGACTACTTTTTTGAGTAGTTCAGAAAACGGAAAAGGGCTCGGCACCCTGGGTCAATTTGACCATTGCCGGCGAGGGGGGAGCGTTAGACCCGCAGCCCAATCACCTTTGGTGGTTGGTTAAGCCAGGGAACCTAAAGGTCTTGGCCGTTTGTTTGAGCACACGTCAAACAAACGAAAAAACATGTATTTAAGTTTTGTGTATTGCAGTCGAGGTGGTTGGTTGGTTTTCGTTTTGTGTCAGTCGTAATTTTTCTAGGAGTTTTTATGTCAAATTTATTATCACGCGTCCAGGGTCTAGAGCAGGGGCGCTTGCCTAACTATATAGATACCTATAACGAGGCTGCCAGCAAGTCAGAAGGTGCCAAGCGTTTCAGGATTATCATGTGCAATTTTGCCATTCAACATGCAGAAAAACGTGTCAATGGCAATATTGCGGGGTTTAAAACGATAGAGGCCTCCAAAGATGCTTTGGGCGGCATGGCCATAACCTTATGGGGTTTGGGCTATCAGTTAACAACACCAGAAGGGTTTTCGGAAAAGCACGCACGTGCCATTATTCGACACAAGTGGGCGTATGGAATCAGTGCTGGCGGGCTGAGTGTGCTGATGACGCAATTGGGTAAATTACAGATCTGGATCAAAAAAACAGGCATGTTGAAGACCGCTGCAGTTTATTTGCCGGAAGTTGATCCTGAAGCATTCAAACGCAAGAAAGTTGCTGAGCACAGCAAAAGCGTGTCTGGGAACGGCTATGAGCTTGAGACGATTATCACCAACGCCGACTACATCGATTGGCGCTTTGGTGCGATGGTGAGGATGGAGGTGGTTTTCGGGCTGCGTCGCGGCGAGGCGTTGAAAATCATCCCGCATTTGGATGACAGGGTTTCATTTTTTGACATTCGCAAAGGCGTCGCTAAATATGGGCGTGAACGGCAAATCCCGATCGAAACAGAATTGCAACGCCAAACCTTGAACTATGTCAAATCATTGATTGGCAAGAAGGAGCATCTGGGCTGGGTGGATAAACCAAAACAACGAAAAGGCAAAAGCAGTAGCAGTCAAAGTGAAATGAGGAAGCAATTGCTAAAACGGAACGAGGGACGTTACAACGCCAATATGATAAAACTAGGATTCACCAAAAAGGATGCGGGCATCACAGGGCACTGCTTGCGAGCCGAGTATGCAGAAGACATGGCGTTGATGAAAGGTTTTCTGCCTGCAACGCGGGGCGGAACCAAGGGGCAGCTAGACCAAGAAACTTTTGACCTTGCCCGCCTGCAAGTCGCTGAAAACATGAGACACAGCAGGATTAGCGTCACCGGCGCTTACTACGGTAGCTTGAAAGCAAAGATGCCAAACAGCTTAGGCCAAAAGATGGGGATGATTCGACTTAGTGATAACCGGGTGGTTACGGTATTCGTCAACCCACCCCTCATCGCACAACCCTCGGGCGCTTATGCGACATTGACCATTAGAAAGTTGGCAAATACGGACATCACAGCCGTGGTCGAGGACATCAGTACCGGTATTTGTGTTGAAGTTGTTCAAATAGATGTCAAAAGTATGCTCTGATGTTTAACGCAGGTTAATGCATCTGATAATCTTTCGCTTTGAAAATCGGCATTTTTTATATGAGCGGGCTAAAGCCACACTCGCCTAGATTGGCAGCATTGGGTGAAAATGCCCTAAATTGTGTGCCCTAGACCCGTTTTGCATCGTTATCCTTAAAAAACTGCAAATCCGACATGACCTCAGAATAGACAATCGCTGGCACATCACCGAAAGCGAGGAGGCGCGGGTCGTTGCCGTCACGCGGGTCGTCGTAGTAGTAAGAGCCGAATTTTATGCCTTTGGATTTTACGAAATAAAGGTCGCCCATTTCGGCATTTTCTTCATAATAACCTACACAATGTGTGCCTGTTTGCTCAATAACTGCCGAAATGCCGAGCGTAGAAAAATCCTTATAATAAGAAGAAATCATGCCGCCATCTACGATAGAGCCTTTGTTCCAGCCTGTTTTTTCCATTCTACCCAAAAAGCCATAGCCGCCATATTGCACACCTTTGAAAGTGCTGCTCATTTTGGTCGTTTTATCGGCTTCTGTAAGGTGTACGACAGGGCGCAACAATTGTGGAAATATAGGCACAATATCCGAATCCAAGAGGTTTTCGTTCCAATAACTAATGCTTGTGGCATCTAAAGAAATAGGGTGAACCAAACCGATTTTCAGGTTTTCGTCCAATTCAATTTCGTCGCCTTCGGTATTGATAAGGCATTGGTCTTCGGTGCAACGGAAGGTAAACAGTAGTTTGTTTTCGGTAGAATAGGCTCCCCAGACAATACGCACCGCATAGACAAACATTACAGGATTTTGCATAAAAAGCGACTGCCATTTTTCTGTATTCCACTGACGTTGTATGACCAAATATTGTTCTAAGCGGCTGGTTTGTGATTTTACAATATCTTTAATCTCTTTGGCGGTATCTTTAAAATCGTCTTTTAGTTCTGCGCTCGTTGCCTTCGGCACGGTTTTGATGGTTTTGTTGTCTTCGTCTAAGAAAAGGATTTTAAAATCGTTGTTTACAAAGGCGCGGTAGATGCTGCCACCCGCCTCAAATTCTTTAAATAAACCTTCAAAACCAAAATCGGGAATGATGGTATCCGCGAGTTCGTAAGGCGGAATACCGAGTTCTTCGGCGACCAAATCAAAGGCATCATTGGCGGCAGCCCCGATGTTTTTGTACTTACTTTTGTATTTGCGCGAGTAAAATTCTATCAAGCGCAAGGCTTT
>JBEGUP010000206.1:0-5615 GCA_041178825.1 Pseudomonadota bacterium
TTGAAGAAGCTTTGAAAACTGCTGGGTTAACACCTGATGGCGTTACCTTCGATGGCAAATCCATTAAAGCGCTTTTTAAAGACACGGATACGCAGCTGAAAGCAAAAGATGCGATTCAAAAAAGTTTGGTGCCTGATGCCACTGCACCAAATTATGTTGTCGCTTTGAATTTGGTGCGTCGTTCTCCAGCCTGGCTTAGCGCACTGGGTGCGGCACCTATGTATTTGGGTTTGGATTTGCGCGGTGGCGTGCATTTCATGCTGCAGGTGGATATGGCGGCAGCATTGACGAAGAAAACTGAGTCGCTGACAGGCGATATTCGCTCCGCCTTGCGTGAAAAAAATGCACGCCACGGCGGCGTATCGCGCAGTGGTTCAAGTATTGAAATCAGGTTCCGTGACCAAGAAACACTGGCTGCTGCCAAACGTGTGCTCGCTGACCAATTTCCAGAGTTAGCCACCATTGATGCCCCAGAAGGCGCGGAATACAAATTAACAGCCAATATCAAGCCAGAAGCGGCTTTGAAAATCCAAGACCAGGCGCTAAAACAAAACATCGTGACGTTGCATAACCGCATTAACGAGTTGGGCGTGGCTGAACCCGTGATTCAACAGCAAGGTTTGGACCGTATTGTGGTGCAATTACCTGGCGTGCAAGACACCGCAAAAGCCAAAGATATTTTGGGTCGCACCGCCACGCTTGAACTGCGTATGGTTGATGAATCCGCTGAGGGGCAGGCAGCTGAGACTAATTCTGGCTCAGTTCCATTTGGTTCTGAGCGTTTTCTAGAACGCAGCGGCCGCCCTGTGATTGTTAAAAAGCAAGTCATCTTGACGGGCGAAAACTTGACAGATGCGCAAGCAGGTATTGATAGCCAAACCCAAGGTGCAACCGTTAACTTGAGTTTGGATGCTAAAGGTTCACGTATTTTTGCAGACGTGACCAAAGAAAATATCAACAAACGCATGGCGATTATTTTGTTTGAAAAAGGCAAAGGCGAAGTTGTCACCGCCCCAGTTATTCGCTCTGAAATCAACGGTGGCCGTGTGCAAATCTCTGGCAGTATGAACACATCTGAGGCGAACGACACAGCGCTGCTCTTGCGCGCAGGCTCTCTGGCTGCTCCCATGGAGATCATCGAAGAAAGCTCAATCGGTCCAAGTTTGGGTAAGGACAATATTGACAAAGGCTTCAATAGCGTGACTTGGGGTTTCTTGGTGATTGTTGGCTTCATGTGCGTTTATTACATGATGTTTGGCGTGTTTTCGACTTTGTCTCTGGGCTTGAATTTGCTGATGCTGGTGGCTGTGCTGTCCATGTTGCAAGCGACACTGACATTGCCGGGCATTGCTGCTATGGCCTTGGCGTTGGGTATGGCGATTGATTCCAATGTGTTGATTAACGAGCGCGTGCGAGAAGAGTTGCGCGGTGGTGCATCACCTCAAGCCGCTATTTCTGCTGGATTTGACCGCGCTTGGGCGACTATTTTGGACTCTAACATCACGACCTTGATCGTCGGCGTGGCCTTGCTGGCTTTTGGTTCTGGCGCTGTGCGCGGTTTTGCTGTTGTTCATAGTTTAGGGATTTTGACCAGCATGTTCTCTGCGGTGTTTTTCTCACGCGGTTTGGTCAACCTTTGGTATGGTCGTAAGAAAAAACTCAAATCTGTGGCCATTGGTACGATTTGGCAACCCGAAGCTGACGTAGCCACTGAATCCAGCAATGTTGCTGTAAAAAATAAATAAGGAGACGAGTCATGGAATTCTTCAAGATTCGCAAAGATATCCCGTTCATGCGCCATGCGTTGATTTTCAACGCTGTATCGCTACTTACTTTTGTACTCGCTGTATTTTTCTTGTTCTCGCGTGGCTTGCATTTGTCCGTGGAATTCACTGGCGGTACGGTGATGGAGGTGAGTTATTCGCAACCTGCCGATTTAGAAAAACTTCGTAATAAAGTTACCAGCTTAGGTTTTACTGATGTGCAAGTACAAAACTTTGGTACAGCGCGCGATGTGATGATTCGTTTGCCAGCCCAAAAGGGTGTGAGCTCAGCGCAGCAAAGCGACAAAGTGATGGCCGCATTGAAAGCTGATTCTGCAGATGCTAATTTGCGTAGAACCAACTTTGTCGGCCCTTCTGTGGGCGAAGAGCTCGTGGTTGACGGACTGAAAGCATTGGCTTTTGTGGTTATTGGCATCATGATTTATTTGGCGATTCGGTTTGAGTGGAAATATGCCGTTGCCGCCATCATTGCTAACTTGCATGACGTTGTGATTATTCTTGGATTTTTTGCCTTTTTTCAGTGGGAGTTTTCGTTGGCAGTACTAGCGGCCGTACTTGCGGTGCTGGGCTATTCTGTGAATGAGTCCGTCGTTATTTTTGATCGAATTCGTGAGAACTTTAAACGGTTCCGCAAGATGAGCACAGAAGAAATCATCGACAACGCGATTACTTCAACCATCAGTCGAACCATCATCACGCATGGGTGTACTCAAATCATGGTGTTGTCCATGCTCTTGTTTGGTGGTCAAACTCTGTTTTATTTTGCTTTAGCGCTGACGATTGGTATTTTGTTTGGTATTTATTCGTCGGTGTTTGTGGCTGCGGCAATTGCCATGTGGCTTGGTATCAAGCGGGAAGATTTGATCAAAGTAGCGCCAGTGGCTAAAAAGCCTGGTGACCCCACGGACGAAAACGACGGTGCAGTTGTTTAAGTTAACCTAGGACTACCCTTTGATAGAGACCGCCTGGTAACCGGGCGACTTGGTCATCCAACTCAAGCTCCATCAAGCGCACTTGCAAGGTTGCCGCATCCCAGCCAGTGCGGGCGACCAAAGCATCTAAGCTGACGGGGTCGTAGCCCAATGATTTCACCAAATCGTCGGGTTCAACAACCGTTACTTTTGCATCTACTTCATCGCCTTCAACTTCACTTTTAAGCAATTTTGACGGTGGTACCAAAGGCGGGGTGAGTTGAAGCCTCAACTCCTCCAAAACATCCTGCGCAGATTCCACCAGCTTTGCCCCTTGTTTCAACAAAGCATGACAACCGCGCGATTGTGTAGAGTGAATCGAACCTGGAATCGCAAAGACTTCTTTGCCTTGCTCGTTAGCCAAACGCGCGGTGATGAGTGAGCCCGATTTAACGGCAGCCTCTACCACCAGTGTGCCTAGGCTAAGCGCAGAAATAATACGATTGCGTTTCGGGAAATTTGCTGGCAACGGTGGCGTCCCCAGCGGAAACTCGCTGACCATAAGTCCGTGTTCAACAATGCGATGGGCTAATGCCAAGTGTTTGCTGGGATACACGCGGTCTAAGCCTGTGCCAATCACGGCAATGGTACAGCCATTGTCATTATTCTGTTGTCCTTCCAGGGCACCTTCATGCGCCGCACCGTCAATGCCTAGAGCCAAACCAGACACAACCACCAAGCCAGCTTGGGTGAATGCTTGAGCAAAGGCATGCGCAGTAGCTAAACCTTGCGGCGTTGGGTTGCGGCTACCCACCATGGCGATGCCATCTTTGGCGTGTTTGTAGGGGGAGTTTCCCGACGTAGCTTTGCGCTCATGCTTGGCTTGTGGGTCAAGCTGCCAAATCAAATCAACATGACCTTGCAGGTACAGCACCAAAGGCGGGTCTTCGATGTTTAACAGCGAGCTCGGATACCGCGAGTCCGCTAGCGTTAAAAAAACACGGTTGTTTTGTCCAGTGATTGGGTCTAAGTTGCCAGCTTCAAGCCAATCCCAAGTCGTTTTGAGTTGTGCTTCAAAGTTTTCTGGGATCACTTGCAATGCTTGCGCCAAGGCGGCGCTGACGACTTGTTTGAGCGCAAGTTGTGGCTGCGTGAAAATGGCTTGTGGCAAGCCAAATGCCGTTAACAGTTTGCGGGCATGCTGGTTGCCAACACCAAGCGTCATGCATAGCCTCAGCCATGCGGCAAGCTCTTCTCCAACACCAAGCGTCATGCATAGCCTCAGCCATGCGGCAAGCTCTTCTCTACTCAGCAAGTTACTGTTTTGCAGGATTGACCAACCAGTCGCCCACACGAACAGCTTGTGTGGCGGTCAACACCAAAGCATACGACACACGCTCAAACGGGCGGAATACCATCAGTAAACCATTGCGCTCATCGGGCAATTTGATGTTTTGAAAGCTCGTACCTGTCTTGTCAACCAAGCGTTCGCCGTTGGTTTGAATCGCCAGAACATGGCCACGCTCCATGCCGTCTTTGGTGCCACGGTTGATAACAACCACTTGGTTTTGTGCCACATTGGCTACAGCACTGCCATAGACAGACACAATGCGTGCTTCAACAGCGTTGGCGGGCGCACGCGGTGTGTAGGTTAGCAATTCCAGAGGCGGCTCAGGCAACAAGCGGTCACCTGTACGCATTTCTTCTTTAGAGCGAACAATATCCAGCGTAGCAGGAATAATTTCAGTCGCTGAAGTTTCGCCAGCTTTAATTTCAGCACCACGAACAGCAGAAACAGATTCGCCGCGAATTAATTTGGCACGACCTACAAATTGTGCTTCGTAGCCCAAAATTTCACCCGTACCCGGGTCTTTCAATGCAGTTGCATTGCGGAAAACTCTGAAATCGCGTGGATTGCCACCAGCCGTGCTAAGCTGCAAACCATCCGCACTGCGTGCATAAGCGCGGTCGCCTTCACTGATAAATACACGACCTTCTTGGGCTGAGACAAATCTAGGCGCTGCCAGCAAAGTAGCCTCTTCAACGATGATGGGCTCAGTCAAAAAGGGCTCAATCAAGTTGTTTTGCAGCGTTGGAATTGATGCATTAGGCAAGTTGCTGCTACGCGTGCGCGGTGACAACTTCACGGTTTCTATACTCTCAGCGCCACCGCGACGGCTGGTTAAACGTGCACGCCCGTTGGATTTGTCCAAATACAAGGTTTGGCCTGGATAAATCAAATGCGGGTTTTTGATGTCCGTCATATTCATGCCCCACAGCTCTGGCCAGCGCCATGGGCTTTTGAGGAAGAGCTTAGAAATCGCCCACAGGGTGTCGCCGCGCTTTACGGTGTAGCTGTCGGGCGCATTGGGTGCTAGCTCGCTCAAAGCTACGCCATCGGTGGCAACCTGTGAAGCGGTTTTTTGTTGTGATGGGCTAACCGTTAAAGGGCTAGCTGCAATGGCTGCAGAAATAGGCAAAGCGGCGAACAACATGCTAGCCAGCAAGGTAGGCGCAAGCTTACTTAGTTCATTCAGTGCTTGAGAATTCAGTGTTTTATTCATAATTACTCATTGAGGCGATTCAGTCATTTTCAGCGAATTCACATAATTCTCTATCGAAATCGCAGTAAATAACACCAATTAAACAGGAATAGTAAAATAATTGTTGTCTTTTCCCCTCTACCATAGCTCCAACTCACTATCAACGCTTCGTAATGCGCTGGATTTGCGCTGATTTTTTGAGGGGATTGCTCTCATATTTGGTCTTTAGTTTTTGTTTTTTTGCTGCTTACCTCATTTTCCGCCCATGCTATTACCCATACTTGCCTTTCCCGATCCACGATTGAACATCGTCGCTAAACCTGTTGCTGCGGTCGATCAACGCATCAGCACCTTGATTGCCGACATGTTAGAGACCA
>JBEGUP010000207.1:0-4771 GCA_041178825.1 Pseudomonadota bacterium
GCTTCAAACATCTCAGGCGTCAAGCCTTGGCTACCTACCAGCAACTTGTATCGTTCTTTATCGATTTTTCCATCGGGACCGCGTAATGATGCGATATTCGGGTCGGCTTGTAATTCATTCGCCAATCGTTGGTCGCTAGTTTCAAAATGTGCGTCACGTGCTGCCGCTGCAATCACTTGCTCCCGTACCAAACGTTCTAGGGTAGCGTATTTGGCTTCGGGCGTGTCCAAAAGCTTGACGTCAATTGACGGATTAGCTGCGCGAATACGTTCTAACTCGTTTTTATAGGCGGCATCCAGATCAGCTTGTTTGATCTTTTTCCCATCAACTTTAGCAACATCTTCGCCAGCATTGAACATGCTCTCATAACCAGACATTCCACTTACAGCGAACGCTAAGATAATGAGTGAAAACAAAATCGCGTAGACCGGTTTACCGTGATTTCTAAAAAATTCAAACATATAAATGCAACATTCCAAAATGTTTTAAGTTATCAATACAACAAATGACTAACAAAAAAGGCGAACCTGCAGTTCGCCTTTTATTTTGCATCATCAAATCTAGATTGAGTGGTGGGTGCTGACGGTCTCGAACCGCCGACCTACGCCGTGTAAGAGCGCCGCTCTACCAACTGAGCTAAGCACCCCACTTAATCTAAACCATTATCTCAGTTTAAAGCATCTTTCAATGCTTTGCCTGGACGAAACTTTGGCACTTTAGCCGCTTTGATTTTCAAAGCTGCGCCAGTGCGAGGATTGCGACCAACACGCGCTGCACGTTTAGTTACTGCGAATGTACCAAAACCAACCAATGATACCGAATTGCCCTTTTTAAGCGTCGATTTCACAGCACCAATGATGGATTCCAAAGCACGCGTAGCTGCAGCTTTAGAAATATCAGATTGCGTCGCAATGTGCTCAATAAGTTCTGATTTGTTCACTGTAAACTTCCTCTTTGAAATTAGGGATAAATTGTCTCGAAGCAGATTCTAGTCGTTTTTTAGCTGGCATTGACGCGCTTGGCACTCGATAAGGCCAGTTTGTGACAAAAATATCATGAACTGTAAAATTTATCCATGCGAACAAGCCCATGCTAGTGCGTTATTTGACCCTAGCACGGATTTCTGGGATAGCTTTTTGCAAGTAATAAACCATTGACCAAATGGTCAAAATCGCAGCAACCCAGATCAACCATGTACCCCACTGTTGCGTATCAATCAGATTAAACAATTTGCCGCTGAACAACAAAAACGGTATGGCAACCATCTGCGCAACCGTTTTTAGCTTGCCAATCATGTGTACGGCAACGCTTTTTGAAGCGCCAATTTGGGCCATCCATTCGCGCAATGCGGAAATAGCAATTTCGCGACCAATGATGATAAGCGCTACAAAGACATCGACTCTTTTTAGATGTACAAGAATGAGCAAAGACGCGCAAACCAGAATTTTGTCAGCCACTGGGTCTAGAAATGCACCAAATGCTGAGGTTTGGTTCAATTTACGAGCCAAATAGCCATCTAACCAATCTGTTAAAGCAAAAACCACAAACAGCACAGTTGCAATGGTGTTTTTGGTCGGATCGTCAATAGATAGGTAATAGACAGCGATGATGAGAGGAATCGCTACGATGCGAGCCCAAGTCATCAATGTTGGAATAGTCAAAAACATACGACTATTGTGCTACAGATTTCGCCATGCCTTGCCACATCTCTTGCAGCCCCTCTTCCATACTGATTTTGGGCAACCAGCCAGAGCAGCTCAGTAAGCGACCAAAATTCAGCACGTTTGCGGCAACGTCAAATTTTCGCTCTTCTTCGTGGTTCACCATCATGGTTAAATTTGCTTGCATAGCCAAGGGTCTAATCAAGTCGATGATGTCCAAGTTACTTCGCCCCACGCCACTGCCAATGTTGTACACCGCGCCATTCGTGCCATGCTCCAGCGCAGCAAGCATGCCAGAGGCAACATCTTTTGCATGCACATAATCGCGCACCGTACCACGTTCACCAAAGACAGAAATAGTTTTTCCGGCCAGCACATTTCCCATCGCTGTGGCAATAAAGCCTTGTCCCATGAAAGGTAACTGTCCATGGCCATACGCATTTGCCGGCCGCACCACCACCAAGGGTAAATCATGCAAGCGGTGGTACATCAGCGCATAACGCTCTATGGTTAATTTGGTGATGCCGTAGGGCGACACCGGCTCGGTCTCGGCATATTCAGAAATCGGCAAGCGATTGGCATGACCATAAACAGTGCCGCCTGATGACACCACCATAAATCGACGCAAATGTGAATGGTGCTGCAGTTCCTCCATCAACGCCACCACACGGGGCAAGTTGGACTGCAAATCAAACATGGGGTCGCTGTAGCTGGTTTTGGGCACAGTTGCGTAGGCTAAATCGATCACTTCGTCGCACGTTGCCAGCAAAGGACGCAGCACAGACATATCTGAAGCATCAACAGCTTTGTATTGAATGCGCTTGTCTGAGAACGCAACTTCAGGTTTACGACCCAAGACGAGCACGTCACGGCCAGAGGCAGCCAAGGCCTCGCTCAGGTACCGACCAATAAAACCACCACCACCGATAACGCAACTGCGCATGTGTTGTCTTTCAGACTTGTTTGTTTATCAACAAAATTTATAACCGAATATAACCGAGGAACTAAGCTTACAACTCAAAAGAAACTCAATGCAGTGCTCTATAAATCGTCTCAGCTAGCTCTTTGGACACACCTTCTACCGTCGCAATATCTTCTGCACTGGCCATAGAAACGCCACGGATGCCACCAAAACGCTGCAACAGCTTGGCACGGCGTTTCGGGCCAATACCGGGAATGTCCTCAATCTTGCTGCCGCCCACCCGCACTTTGGCGCGTTTGGCACGCATGCCGGTGATGGCGAATCGGTGTGCTTCATCGCGAATTTGCGCCACCAACATCAACGCGCTGGAATCTCTGCCTAGATAGACCTTCTCCCGCCCATCGGCAAACACCAACTCCTCCAAGCCCACCTTGCGACCTTCACCTTTTTCAACGCCGACCAACAGCGACACATCCAAGCCCAGCTTCTCAAACACCTCTTTTGCGGTGCTGATTTGGCCTTTTCCGCCATCAATCAGCACAATGTGCGGCATCAGCGACTTGGGCTCAGCCCCCGCTTCTTCAGCAGTGATTTTGGCGATTTTGTCTGCTTCCACTATTTTTGAGTACCGCCTCTCCAGCACTTGGCGCATGGCGGCGTAATCGTCACCGCCGGTGATGCCGTCAATGTTGTAGCGGCGGTATTCGGCACTTTGCATTTTGTGGTGGTGAAAAACCACACAAGACGCCTGCGTCGCCTCACCCGCCGTGTGCGAAATGTCAAAACACTCAATCCGCAGCGCGTCGATATCGTCCATTTTCTCAGTAGGCAGCTCCAGCGCATCCACCAAGGTGCGAGTCCGAGCCTGCTGTGAGCCCTCTTCGCTCAGCAACCGCGCCAGCTGGATATTCGCGTTGTTTTGCGCCATCTCCAACCAAATACGCCGCTGCTCGCGCGGGTTGTGGACAGCGTTGATTTTGAAACCCGCCTGCTCAGAAAGCGCTTTGACCAAGCCTTTGTCTACCTCCACACTGGTAATCAGCGCCGCCGGAATCGGTACATGGATGTAATGCTGGGAGATGAAAGCCTCCAAAACCAGTACCTCGACCGATTTAACTGCCACTGCGTCGCTATCGACCGTTTGCATATTCGCTGCATCTTCCACATGCACCGGGAAATACTGCCTGTCCCCCAAATGCCGCCCACCGCGCACCATCGCCAAGTTAACGCAAGCTTTGCCGCCCTGCACTTTCACCGCCAAAATATCCACATCTTTGTCCGACCCCGTGGTTTCGACCGACTGCTGGTGCAGGATATTTGACAGCGCCGCAATCCGGTCGCGCAGCTCAGCCGCCATTTCAAACGCGCTTCCAGCGTCTGCATCACCACTTGCGTTTCACCCCGCAAAAATTGCTCTGCATTCTTCACATCTTGCCCATAAGCTGTTGGTGTGATTTTGCTCAAACTTGGCACGCAGGGGCCAGAGCAGCGCTTGATTTGGTACAACAAACAAGGCCGTGTGCGGTTGGCAAACACCGAGTCTTCACAGGTGCGCAGCATGAACACTTTTTGCAGCAGCAAAATAGACTCTTTCACCGCCCAACCGTTGGGATACGGGCCAAAGTAGCTATGCTTTTTATCAACTGCACCCCGGTAATACGCCATGCGTGGGTAGGTTTGGCTGGTAATTTTTAAATACGGATAGCTCTTGTCGTCCCGAAACAAGATGTTGTACTTCGGGTTCAGCGTCTTAATCAGGTTGTTTTCCAGCAGCAGCGCCTCCGCTTCCGAGCGCACCACCGTTGTCTCCATCCGCACAATCTTACTCACCATATGCCCCGTGCGCGTGCCGCCGTGGTCTTTCTGGAAGTAACTGCTCACTCTGCGTTTCAGATGAATCGCCTTACCCACATACAGCAATTCATCATTCGCATCAAAATACCGATACACCCCTGGCAGCGAAGGCAGCGCGGCGACTTCCGCCAAGAGCGCGTCAGAATGCGGCTTTGCTGCAATCGGCAAGCCGGTGATTTCGTCGATATTGGGTGGTAATTGAGAAGGCAAATCTTGCATATGGCCGTATTGTGAAGGTATTTTGTGGACAATCTAGCCATGAACTCAGCATCCGCCCCCAAATTAAAGTGGGATATTTTCTGCAACGTTGTCGACAATTTTGGCGACATTGGGG
>JBEGUP010000208.1:0-4120 GCA_041178825.1 Pseudomonadota bacterium
TTTAAGCGTAACGCTTGCTTCGCAAATTGTTTTTCATGCCTTGCAACATAGGTTGTAATTTGCTACCGCCAATGCGCAACGCAACGCAGGTTGCCAAAATATCAACAATCATCAAATGCATCAAGCGCGACACCATGGGGCTGTATTTGTCAAAACCCTCGGGGTGATCGGCGGCTAGGTGAATGTTACCTGCCGATGCAAGGGGCGAGCCGCTGGTTGTAATCACAATTGTCGTCACACCATTCTTACGTGCAATGTCGCAAGCATCCATCAAGTCACGGGTTCTACCTGAGTTGGAAATAATCACCACGCAATCGCCAGCGCTCAACATAGAGGCGCTCATCACTTGCATGTGACCGTCGCTGTAGGCAATGGTGTTCAAACCCAATCTGAAAAATTTATGCTGCGCATCTTGCGCCACAATGCCCGAGTTTCCCGCGCCATAAAATTCGATCCGTCTGCCTGTGGTGTGCGTTTCTGCCAATGTTATAACGGCTTTTTCAATAGAGCCGGTGATGGCATCATTGCGGTACTTCAAAAAAGCAGCAACGGTGTTGTCTATCACTTTGACCATCACATCGCCCGTTTTGTCGTCTGCATCTACGCTGCGATGAATGAAGGGCACGCCTTCGTTGACGCTGCCTGCCAGTTTGAGTTTGAAATCAGACAAGCCGTCGTAACCCATGCTGCGGCAAAACCGCACGACAGTGGGTTTGCTCACATGTGCGCGGTCAGCCAGCACGCTGATGGGCAAGTTGGCGAAAGCGCGTGGGTCGCCCAGCACCAGCTTGCCCACGCGCTGCTCCGCCGGAGCGAGCGAAGGCAGGGAGGCTTTGACGCGGTCTAACATTCTTCAGCCCAACAGAAGTTGTCCTTGGCGATCATGGCACTGGAAGCGCTAGGGCCCCAACTTCCAGCCGCATACGGTCTAGGGCCTTGTGTATCGGCTTTCCACGCATCCAAAATAGGCTCAACCCAGCGCCAAGCACATTCTTGCTCATCGCTGCGCACAAACAAATTCAAACGGCCTGCCAGTACGTCTAACAGCAAACGCTCGTACGCACCCACGCGCTCAGAGCCAAAGCGTTTGTCAAAATCCAAATCCAATTGCACGGGAGCCAAAGTTTGCGTGCTCTTGCTGCCTGCTGGGGCTCGTTGATTAGCGCCTTGCGAGTACAAATGCAATTCCAAGCCGTCTTTTGGCTGCAAATTAATCACCAAACGGTTCGCAGTACCAGCGGGTGATTGGTAAATCGCATGCGGCGCAGGCCTGAAATTAATGACGATAGACGCATCACGCGCGCCCAAACGCTTGCCGGTACGAATGTAAAACGGCACGCCAGCCCAACGCCAGTTAGCGATTTCACAGCGCAATGCGACAAACGTTTCTGTCTGGCTCTCAGCACTCACGCCTGCTTCTTGTTTGTAGCCTGGTACAGGCTGCCCGCTAATAGTGCCAGCCGTGTATTGACCCCGAACGACGTGCTGACTCAAGGTTTCAGCTGTCCACGGCTTTAAGGCGCGCAAAACTTTGAGTTTTTCGTCTCGAATCGCATCCGCGTGTGCGTTGATAGGAGGCTCCATGCCGATGGCGCACAGCAATTGCAGCGCATGGTTTTGAACCATGTCGCGCAGTGCTCCCGTGTTCTCGTAAAACGCACCGCGTGACTCAACCCCCAAATCTTCCGCAATGGTGATTTGGATGTTCGCAATGTGCTCTCTGCGCCATAGCGGCTCGAATAAAGAATTGCCAAAACGCAACGCAAACAAGTTTTGCACCGATGGTTTGCCCAAATAATGGTCAATGCGGAACACTTGGTTTTCCGTCAGCACGCGGCGCACAGTTTCGTTGATGGCGCGGTTGGAAGCCAAGTCATGCCCCAGTGGTTTCTCAAGTACCACACGTGTTTTAGGACCATTCAAACCTGCTGCAGCAATTTGCTCGCACACGGTGGTGAAGAGAGCAGGCGCGGTGGCAACATACATCACTACTGTGTCTGCCCCTGTACCCGCATTCCTTGCGTTCAGCATCTCAGCCAAAGTGACGTAATACTCAGGCTTGGATAAATCCATGCGTAAGTAAAAAAGCGTAGCAGCAAAGCGGTCAAATTCTTCAGTATTGGGGCGTTTAGAGGGGTCAACAGCGTCAAACCGTGATTTGATGATAGTTCTGTAAGCCTCATCAGTCATGTCATCGCGGCCAACGCCAATAATGCGCCCACCCTCGGGCAGGCTGCCATGTCGAAACGCTTGAAACAATGCAGGCAGCAGTTTGCGCCATGCTAAATCACCCGTACCGCCAAAAATGACCAAATCAAAACTCATTGCTTCACTCCCCGTTTACTCCGTTGACCCGGCCTAGTTGCTCGAGTGTTTATGTAACTAAAAAACAAAAAAATCAGAGTGTTTAATGTAACTTAGTTTCATGTTGAATGCAAATTTGCGATAATAAAGAAAAAATTTAATTAACTTTCACCTCTCTTTTTGAACAAAAATACAACCATGAACCAATTAGATCAACTCAAACAATTCACCACCGTCGTTGCCGATACCGGTGATTTCTTGCAAATCAGTGCGTCTAAGCCTCGCGATGCCACGACCAACCCGTCGTTGATTCTCAAAGCCGTACAAAAACCGGAATACGCACCTTTGCTGGCAGCATCAGTGGCAGCGTGCCAAGGCAAATCTTTGGATGATGTGGTCGATCACTTGCTGGTCAGCTTCGGGGTGAAGATTTTGGACATCGTGCCTGGCCGCGTATCCACTGAGATTGACGCGCGTTTGAGTTTTGATGCACCCGCTATGGTTGCGCGCGCTTTGAAAACCATTGCCTTGTATCGCGACAACGGCATTGACTCTGACCGCGTGCTCATCAAAGTCGCCGCAACGTGGGAAGGCATCCAA
This sequence comes from Pseudomonadota bacterium, assembly GCA_041178825.1. Taxonomy (GTDB): domain Bacteria; phylum Pseudomonadota; class Gammaproteobacteria; order Burkholderiales; family Burkholderiaceae_C; genus Aalborgiella. The sequence goes on from JBEGUP010000208.1 coordinate 2,905, forward strand.
GCCGCTGCCGAGCTAGAGCGCGCAGGCATACACACCAATTTGACGCTGTTGTTTTCTTTCTGCCAAGCGGTAGCTTGCGGCCAAGCCGGCGTGCAGCTGATTTCGCCCTTCGTCGGACGTATTTATGACTGGTATAAAAAGAGCGCAGGTACGGCGTGGGTTGAAGCAGACAAAGCGTTGGCAAACGACCCTGGCGTGCAATCCGTTACGGCAATTTACAACTACTACAAAAAGCACGGCATCAAAACCGAAGTCATGGGTGCGAGTTTTCGCAACGTCGGGCAAATCACCGCCTTGGCAGGTTGCGATTTGCTGACCATCAGCCCAGAATTACTCGCGCAATTGGCGGTCACAGAGGCACCATTGACCCGCGCCATCTCAGTAGAAGCCGCGCAATCATTGGATATTCCCGCCATCAGCTACAACGAAGCCAGCTTCCGCTTGGCGCTGAACGAAGACGCGATGGCGACTGAAAAGTTGTCTGAAGGCATTCGCGCTTTCTGTGTGGACACAGTCAAACTTGAAAAAATGATTTTGGCAGCACGCTAAATCAAGCTTTAGCCATTCATCCAAAAAACTAGGTAAAACAATGACAAAACTTCCCAACCAGCGCACCCGTGGCGATAAAACCGCTGCTTGGGCGGCTTTGCAGCAGCATTTCGACGTATCAGGCAAAAATTTCGATGCCAGAGACGCTTTTGCCTCTGACGACAAGCGCTTCGAAACACTGAGTCAGCAAGCGCCCTACGTGTTTGCCGATTTGTCGAAAAACCGTTTAGATGCCACAACGCAAGCGCTTTTGATGGATTTAGCGCGGCAAAGCGGCGTCGAAGCGCACCGCGACGCCATGTTTGCAGGTGAAAAGATCAACAACGCTGAAGACCGCGCTGTGATGCATTGGTTGCTTAGAAAAAGTGAAAATACTTCAAAAAATACCTCAAATATGCCATTAGCCGGCGGTTTTACTGCCTCAGCAGCTATAAATAATATAGTAAATATTGATGCTGAGCTAGGCTCAGACCTAGGCCCGCTGATGGCGGTGTTGGCTTTGGATAGCTTCGCAAACACCGGCAAGCGTTTGCACTTCGTCTCCAACGTTGACGGCCATGAGCTGGCAGCGGTGCTGAAAAACCTCAAAGCCGAAAACACCTTGTTCTTGGTGGCCTCAAAAACCTTCACCACCATTGAAACCATGACCAACGCTTTGTCTGCCAAA
>JBEGUP010000209.1:0-3911 GCA_041178825.1 Pseudomonadota bacterium
GCCCATTTCTTCAGCCAATGTTGGCTGGTAGCCCACAGCTGAAGGCATACGACCCAACAAAGCGGACACTTCGGTACCGGCCAAGGTGTAGCGGTAGATATTGTCAACGAAGAACAAAACGTCTTTGCCTTCGTCACGGAAAGATTCAGCAATGGTCAAACCTGTCAAAGCCACGCGCAAACGGTTGCCTGGTGGCTCGTTCATCTGGCCGTAAACCATCGCAACTTTAGATTCTTCGAGGTTTTCCAAGTTCACAACGCCTGAGTCTGCCATCTCGTGGTAGAAGTCGTTACCTTCACGCGTACGCTCACCCACACCCGCAAACACGGACAAACCGCTGTGTGCTTTGGCGATGTTGTTGATCAGTTCCATCATGTTCACGGTCTTGCCCACACCCGCGCCACCGAACAAACCGACTTTACCGCCCTTAGCGAACGGGCAAACCAAGTCAATCACCTTGATGCCGGTTTCCAGCAATTCTTGTGAAGGGCTGAGTTCGTCGTAAGCGGGTGCTTTACGGTGAATAGAGGCTGTTAAAGTTGAAGCAACAGGACCACGCTCGTCAATCGGCGCACCCAACACGTCCATGATACGACCCAAGGTGGCTTTGCCCACGGGGACCATGATAGGCTGAGCTGTGTTTTGCACAATCATGCCACGGCGCAAGCCGTCAGACGAACCGAGCGCAATGGTACGCACAATGCCGTCACCCAACTGCTGCTGAACTTCCAGCGTCAGTGTGGAGCCATCCATTTTGAGGGCGTCATAAATTTTTGGCATTTGGTCACGTGGAAATTCCACGTCAACCACAGCACCGATACACTGAACAATTTTGCCTTGGACTTGAGCCATTTTTTGCTCCAAAAAATTAATACAAAAACTTAAAATAACGAGGTATTGCTTGCGATTACTTCAAAAGTGGGGTCTTACGACACCGCAGCAGCACCAGAGACGATTTCAGACAGCTCTTTGGTAATCGCTGCTTGACGGGTTTTGTTGTAGATCAACTTCAACTCAGCAATCACATTGCCTGCATTGTCGGTTGCCGCTTTCATCGCCACCATACGCGCCGCATGCTCGGAAGCTATGTTTTCAGCAACGGCTTGGTACACCAACGCTTCAGCGTAGCGTACTAACAAGTCGTCAATCACCGCTTGAGCGTCTGGCTCATAGATGTAATCCCAGCCATGCTTCACGCCACTTGCAGCTTCGCTTTTTTGAGCTTGCTCTTGCAATTTAGCTTGTGACAGCGGCAGCAACTGCTCAGTCACAGGCTCTTGGCGCATGGTGCTGACAAACTTGTTGTAGCAAAGCACAACAGAGCTGATCTCGCCACGGGTATACGCATCCAACAACACCTTGACCGGCCCAATGAGCTTGTCCAGATGCGGTTTATCTCCCAATTGCGTCACATGTGACACCACTTTAGCGCCCATACGTGTCAAAAAGCCCAAACCTTTGCCGCCAATGGCGACAGACTGTGCTGTTTGACCTGCTGCTTGCGCGTCGCGCAACTGGATGGTCAAAGCACGGAACAGGTTGGTATTTAAGCCGCCGCACAAACCTTTGTCCGTACTCACCACAATGTAGCCCACCGATTTAGCATCGTTGGTTTTCATGAAAGCGTGCACGTACTCAGGATTGGCTTCACCCAAATTGGCTGCAATGTTGCGAATTTTTTCGCTGTAGGGGCGCGCCGCGCGCATGCGCTCTTGCGCCTTGCGCATCTTAGAGACGGAAATCATTTCCATCGCCTTGGTGATCTTTTTGGTGTTTTCCACCGATTTGATCTTGGTGCGTAGTTCCTTGCCTGATGCCATAGTTGCCTCTTATTAGTGCTGTCTGTTTTAGTGACTAAATAGCAACTTAAGCAAATGACTTCTTGAAAGCGGTCGTTGCTGTGGTCAATTCAGCTTCCGCTTCTTTGTCCATGGCTTTTGCAGCTTCCAATTTAGCCAACAAACCAGCGTGCTTGTCTTTGAGGTAGCCGTGTAAGCCATGCTCAAATGCCAACACCTTGTTGACGGCGATGTCGTCCATGAAACCTTTGTTCACGGCAAACAATGTCGCACCCATCAAGCTGATAGGCTGTGGGCTGTACTGAGCTTGCTTGAGCAACTCAGTCACGCGGGCACCGCGGTCGAGCTGTTTACGTGTGGCTTCGTCCAAATCAGAAGCGAACTGCGCAAACGCAGCCAATTCACGGTACTGCGCCAAGTCGGTACGGATACCGCCAGACAAGCTCTTGATGATCTTGGTTTGTGCAGCGCCACCGACGCGAGACACAGAGATACCAGCGTTAATCGCAGGACGGATACCGGCGTTGAACAATGATGTTTCCAAGAAAATCTGACCGTCAGTGATAGAAATCACATTGGTTGGCACGAATGCAGACACGTCACCGGCTTGGGTTTCAATGATTGGCAAAGCCGTCAAAGAACCTGTTTTACCTTTGACTTCACCTTTGGTGAAATCTTCAACGTATTTTTCGTTCACGCGAGCAGCGCGCTCTAACAAACGGCTGTGGAGATAAAACACGTCGCCAGGGTAAGCTTCACGGCCTGGTGGACGGCGCAACAGCAAAGACACTTGGCGATAAGCCACGGCTTGCTTGGACAAATCGTCATACACGATGAGCGCGTCTTGACCGCGATCGCGGAAATACTCACCCATGGTGCAGCCAGAGTAGGCGCTGACGTACTGCATCGCTGCAGACTCAGACGCTGTAGCAGCAACCACAATGGTGTATTCCATCGCGCCGGCTTGCTCTAAAGAGCGCACCACGTTTTTAACGCTGGATGCTTTTTGACCAATCGCCACATAGATACATGGGACGTTTTGGCCTTTTTGGTTGATGATGGCATCAATCGCGACAGCAGTTTTACCTGTCTGGCGGTCACCAATGATCAATTCGCGCTGACCACGGCCAATTGGCACCATGGAGTCAATTGACTTCAAGCCAGTTTGCATAGGCTGGTCAACTGATTTACGTGCAATCACACCTGGCGCGACTTTTTCGATCACGTCGGTCATTTTGGCGTTGATCGGACCTTTGCCGTCGATAGGCTGACCCAAAGCGTTCACCACACGGCCGAGCAACTCAGGACCGACGGGAACTTCGAGAATACGACCGGTACATTTGACGGTGTCGCCTTCAGAGATGTGCTCGTACTCACCCAAAATCACGGAACCTACAGAGTCACGCTCCAAGTTCAATGCCAAGCCGTAGGTGGGCATGCCATCGCTACCGGCTGGAAATTCCAACATCTCGCCCTGCATCACGTCTGACAAACCGTGGATGCGGCAAATGCCGTCGGTCACTGAAACCACAGTGCCTTGGTTGCGAATGTTCGCGCTGGCTGAGAGGCCTTCGATACGGCTCTTGATCAGTTCAGAGATTTCTGCTGGATTGAGTTGCATGACTCTTTCCTTCTTTCTTTAGTTAGCTAGATAAATTGACTTTTGACTGCTTTACGCTGTCAAAGCCACTTTCATTTGTTCCAAACGGGCTTTGACAGACGTGTCGAGCACCTCGTCACCCACCACCACACGAATACCGCCAATCAACTCAGGCTGCAGAACAACCGACAGGTTGAGTTTGCGCTTGAATTGCTTTTCCAAAGTGGTCGCCAAGTCAGCCAAAGCTGCACCGTCGATAGGAAAGGCGCTGTGCACAACAGCATCTGACGAACCGCTTTGCGCATTTTTCAAAGCGCGAAACTGTGTTGCCATTTCAGGCAACGCACTCAAGCGACCATTTTCAATGACGGTACGCAGGAAGTTTTTCGCTGCGTCAGGCAACTCAACTTTAGCCACGCCAGCGATCAGATCAAAAACTTGGTCTGTACTTGCTTTGGGACTATCAGCAAATTGCTGCAATTGTGCGTTTTGCGCAACGGCAGACAAGGCGT
>JBEGUP010000210.1:0-3906 GCA_041178825.1 Pseudomonadota bacterium
CAAAATTGTCTCCGAAGGTGGCATTGCCTCTGGCGTGCGCCGTATTGAAGCGGTGACGGGTCAAAACGCACTGGCGTATTTGCAAGATTTGGAAGCCACGGCGTCCAAAGCGGCAGCGGCGCTGAAAGTGACCGTGCCCGAATTGGGCGACAGACTGCAAAGCTTGCTGGAGCAAAACAAAGCGCTGGAAAAAGAAATTGCTGGTCTCAAAGGCCAACTCGCATCCCACCAAGGCGACGCTTTGTTGTCGCAAGCTGTTGATTTAAAAGGTATTAAATTCCTGGTCGCCAAAATGGAAGGCGTCAGCGCGGCTGATGCTGCTCAGACCCTGCGCGACACGGTGGGCAAGCTAAAAGACAAGCTGAAATCTGCTGTTGTGGTTCTGGCCAGCGTGGACGCTGGCAAGGTGCAGCTCGCCACTGGTGCGACAGCGGACGTGATGGGCAAGGTCAAATCTGGCGATTTGGTTAACTTCTTGGCAGCGCAAGTCGGCGGCAAAGGCGGTGGTCGTCCGGATATGGCGATGGCAGGCGGCACCGATGCGAGCGGCTTGGACAAGGCGCTGGCGAGTGCGCAGGGCTGGGTCAGTGAGAAATTGGGTTAACGAAACTGGGTTAATCTTTTCATGTTGAAAACGCTGTAAATTTGCTATAAAAATAATAGCGTTTTTGACATGCAAAAAATGACTATAGCCGACGTATTTACTGCCTAAGCAGCTATTAAAAATATAGCAAAATTGACTCTTTTCAAGACTTTAAAGTTGCCAGTAATTTAGGCATATTCGCCATCGCCGCCATGGCTTGGGTTCGCAGATTACCCATGATCGTTAGCTTCTCTGCGTCACTCGGGTCAATGTTGCTCATCAGCTTGCCAAAACCATCTAGCCGCGCTTCACGCATCCAGTTACGCAGCGGCTTGTCTTGCGCCCAATGCATCTGGTTCGTCATATTGGCAGCCATGGTGCGGGGGTAGTCGGCCAAGCTGTGCGGGAACGGCACATTGCCGCAGAGTTTGTTTTTTTGCCCTTCATCGGTATAGTGAGCTTCAACGTAGGCAATCAGTGCCGCGCTGAATGTCGGCAGTGGCGCTCTGACGAGTTGTAGCACGATCTTGTTGCCATCAAAAATAGGCGGCATGGCACGCGGCTCGACGGCAGAGGCGGTGCAGTCTATGTACAGCGTGCCCGCTTCCATCGTCATATTTCCTTGGTCAAGCACCATGTTGGCAGGTTCTAGCACTTGCACGCGCCCTAAGCGGATGACGTTTTTGATGCGTTGCAATAGCGCTATTTCACCCTTGGACACAGTCGCGAAGTGGAACATGGTAGGCGTGTGCTCGGGGTAGATGCGCAGCATTTGGTCGCTGGCTTCTAGGCGTAAAAACAAATCGTCCACACTGGTGGCCTTGGCAAAACAAGCCATTTGCGTTACTTGACCACCAATGGAATCTTTGAAAAACTCTTCGCCTGGCTGCGTGGTCAGGCGGTTTACCAACCAAGAGTCGCGCGGCATCACCCAGCTGATGCTGTCGGGCGTTGCACCGTGGTTGAGCAGCCAAATGCCCGCATCCATCGCGGTTTTGCCAGCGCCTATGATGCAAAACTTGGTGGGTTTATCTGCAGGACTTTTAGCTAGCCAGAGCTGTGTTAATGCATTCGGAGCGACCAGTTTGACACCATCGGCGACTTTGAACTTAGGCGTGTGCGTAGACGGCACGGTTGGGCTGAAGTAATTGGCGTCCACCAGTTTTTTACGGATGGTGACTTGCGTTTTTTCACCCGACAAGATGGATTCAAACGTATGCACGCCAGAATCATCTGTGCTTGCGCCATCCGCGCCCAAATAGTTACTCGTGGGGAAATAACTCACCCGCCCGCTGGGGAGCAGCTTTTGGTTCATCACCTTGTCGTAATAACCGCTGATTTCAGGACCCGAAGCCAACTCGTACATGCCTTGGTTCGCACCCGCTGTGTCTATACGATTCGCACCTAAAGGCATGGAGTTAACCCCGTAAAACGCAGATGGCTGGTGCAGCGTCACAAAGGGGTAGGCATCGTTCCAATGCCCGCCTGGCTTGGCGTGGCGGTCGACTATCGTGATGTGCGCGTCAGACTCCTGCACCAGTGTGTCTGCAAACGCCATGCCAGAAGCACCGCTGCCAATGACCAAATAATCAGTTGCTATGTGTTGCATTGTCATTCCTATAAAACACAAAAGTGATAAGCTTTCAATCTAGCACGCAAAAATTTTATCCACGTCATATAGGAGACATGATGAATACTCTAGAAATCGGTAAAAAATTGGTTGAACTCTGCCGCGAAGGTAAAAACGAAGAAGCGGTTAACACGCTACTGGCAGATGATGTGGTCAGCGTAGAAGCCGGCGGCCCACCTGGTACAGACCCAACGACCAACGGCATTGAAGGTGTGCGCGGCAAAGGCGCATGGTGGCGTGAGAACCACGACATCCATTCCGCCAAAGTAGAAGGCCCTTGGCCGAACGGCGACAAATTCATCGTCCGCTTCACCTACGACGTCACCTTTAAGCCGCAAAACATGCGCTTCACCATGGAAGAAGCCGCTTTGTACACCGTGGCGAATGGCAAGATTGTGAAAGAGGAATTTTTCTATCACATGGGATGATCTGGCTTATGCGAGAGATTTATGCGAGAGATAAATTCTCGCAAAACAAGCGCGTTTGTTCATCCTGCGGGAAATAGCTTTCAATCCGCAACTCGTCTAGCGTGATTTGCTGCGGGGCAGCTATGGTGCTTAGCAGGGTGAAGAAGCGCAACGCGGTCGTACCGCGCTGTAGCACCAGCGTCATCGTGGGCTCTAGTACATCAGAAAAATTAGGTTGTCGCCAGTCTTGCGGCACATCTGGGTAGGCGAGTACTTGCTCTAGCAACGCCCAAAGCCGACCATCGTTTGATTTACTCAAAGCTTCTCGGTGCAAACGCGCCATCATGCTGCGCCCGATTTGTTGCCAGTTCTGAATAAAAGGGCGAGCCAGTTGCGGGTCAAAAATCAGCGTATATAAATTGAGCGGCGTGTTTAAAGGCATTTTCAATCTTGCTGGTTCAAGTACGAATTGCGAAAAAATAGTTTGTGCGGCTTGGTTGCTACGCAAAATGTCATACCAAGGGTTCAACACTGTGAGCGGGTAGGGCTCTTGCTGACGCATCATGCGTGTGATGGCATCGTCAATAGCTGGGGCAATGTCGCTGAGTGCGGGCTCTAAGAATCGGGCAGCAAAGTCTGCCGCTAGCAATACGTCGTTTTGATCGCGCAAAGGCACTTGCAGTGTACTCATCAGTCGCAGCACCATGTCTTGGCTTGGTTTGGCGCGTCCAGATTCTAAAAAGCTGATATGCCGCGCAGAAACATCTGCCGCCAGCGCCAAATCAAGCTGCGACATGCCACGCCGTCCACGCCAATATTTGAGCAAAGCACTAAAGAGTTTGTCAGTCATGTTTTGACTATACAGGCAGTATTTGTGCTGGCAATGACCTGCACAGGTAATTGCGGCACGCCATAGATTTTTGCATCATTGCTGGGTTGGCCGTTATTTCAATCGTGGTGTAGCTGGTCAACAGAATTAAATTGGGAATTCAAACCATGAATAGAAAAGCTTTTTTAACCATGTCGTCATTGATTGCATTGGCGGTGGGGCTCTTTGCGCTTTGCGCTCCTGAATTGCTGCTGCAAAGCAAAGGCGTTGACGTGAATGCAGGTACGACGATATGGGTTCGTGAGGTGGGTGTGATGCTGATTGCCGTGGGCATCACCGTTTTCATGGTTCGAAATCATGCAGATTCTTCAACACTTAAAGCGGTTTTGGTGGGCAATGTCGTTGTACAACTAGGCTTGCTGGTGATTGAGCCATTGGCTTACTCTGCGGGCATCAT
>JBEGUP010000211.1:0-4574 GCA_041178825.1 Pseudomonadota bacterium
ATGTTTGAGGGCGACTACAAACTCAATTACCACCTTGCTCCTCCAATCATTGCCAAGAAAAACGACAAGGGAGAGTTGCAAAAGCAGCAGTTTGGCCCTTGGATGTTGACCAGTTTTAAGCTGCTAGCCAAGCTCAAAGGTTTGCGCGGTACAGCTTTTGATATCTTTGGCCGCACGGCAGAGCGCCAGATGGAGCGCGCACTGGTGGCTGATTACCTCAAGAGTATCGAAGCTGTCATGTTGAAGCTACAGCTGGAGAACGCCGAAACACACCTACCGATAGCGTTAGATATCGCCCGAATCCCGGAAGGTATCAAAGGCTTTGGGCATGTGAAAGAAAAAAATGTAGCAGCAGCACGTTTGAAGTGGGATGCGTTGATGAGTAAAATTTAAGCTTTATCAATCAATAAGATTTATACACTAAAATTAGCCTGTAGCAACCATATTTGCTGCCTAAGCAGCTATAAAAATAATAGCAAATAATGCACTTATTTTGTGGTTTGCAGTGATTATCTAGAAGCATTGTTTTGAATAGCTGCCTTGCTGCGCATCAGCATATTGCCGGCTAGTTGATCTTTAGGGTAAACAGCCAGTACGGCTTCGTAGCGAATCGCTGCTTCCTGCCAATTTTTTTCAGCATAGGCTTGGTGCGCAAATTTTGTCAACTTGCATTGTTCAATTGTTTCTTCGCTGGCTTCTAGTCCTGATGTTTGATGGTCACCGTCAATCACGCCAAACAGCTCATATATATGCGAAGCACTACGACGGCCTTTGACGGTTACTTCATCGATTGGGCGCAGTGTCAGACGCTCACCAACTTCGCGGTAAATAGATTGGCTCACGCAAATCTGTGTGCCGTAGTCTTTGTTGACGCCTTCTAGGCGTGATGCAATATTCACGGCATCACCCATCACTGTGTAGCTCATGCGGTGTTTGGAACCAATATTCCCTACCATCACAGAGTCACAATGGATGCCAATGCGAATTTGTAGCGGCGCCAAACCCTCAGAAACCCATTGTTCGTTTAATTTCGCCATGCGCTGGCTGATGCGAACCGCAGCCGCGCACGCGTGCCACGCATGGTCATTTAACTCAGCTGGCGCACCCCAAAATGCCATGGCAGCATCGCCAATGAACTTGTCAATTGTGCCGTGCTCTTCATTGACAGACAATGTCACTGCTTCCAAGTAAGCGGAAATGCGCATCAGTAATTCTTGCGTAGGACTGCTTTCTGCCAAGGTGGAAAAAGCCTCTACGTCGCAAAACATGATGGTTAAAAAACGGCTTTTACCTCCGAGCTGAAGTTGCTGTTCCGAGTCAATCAAATGCTTCACCAAACCCACAGGTACAAAGGCAGCAAACGAGCGAACCGCATGATCCAGTGTATCGACAGCGCGGCTAAGAGAAGCAATTTCTCGAATTGGCGATTCAATCACCTCAGGCTGAGCGACTTCAACCAGTTCTCGGACATCGTTGACCTTCTTCTCCAAACGTTCCAGCGGCTTTGCAATCAGGCGCGATAAAAAGTAAATGAATAAGATTTGTAAAATGATGGCCAAGGTACCAAAAATGAGTAGGCGTTTGTTGTTCTCTTTGAGCGGGCCTGAGAAATCATCCAAGGGCGCGACGATTAAAATTTGCCAACGCTTACTGCTGTCAGACGCAAAACTGCTGAAGCTGACTGCGTATTCTTCTTTGCTTGTGGGGTGAACAAAGGTGAAATTGTCTTTGTTAGACACCTTAGATTGCTGCACCATGGCTAGCGCTGGCAAATCACTGTCTAGCGCACCGACATGCTTGAGGTCGATTTTTCCGGCGACACGTTTGGCTTGTTCTTTGAGGTTTGAGTTCGCGATGACTTTGTCGTGGTCGTCGATGATCAAACTCATTGCGCCTTTGCTGACCACGCGCTCAGCTAGAAATTTCGATAAATTATCTAGGGTGATATCTGCCGCTATGACACCTATCATTTTCCCTTCTGCGTAAAAAGGCGCTGCAATGGTGATTCCTGGCAGCCCCGACGATGAAAAAATATAGGGTGCTGTAATCGTTACTTTTTTGTTAATAGATGCCGCTCTGTACCAATCACGCTGGCGCGGATCGTAAGTGGCAGGCACTTGTGTGGCTCCAATGGCTAGATCTTGTTTGTTTTTAAATGTGAAGATGTCAAAAACTGATTGGTTTAGTTGGTTGATGTTTCCACGATCTATCCAACGATACGCCAAGTTTGAATCTGCTGGTACGGATTGATTTTGAATGAGCATGCCAGGTGTGGTGCGCATCACCATCCTAAAAGTCCCATCTTCAAAACCCACATAGACGCTGCTGGTCGTTTCACTATGTGAAAGGATATCTTTCAAATAATCCCAAGAATTGGCATCACGAAAAAACTGTTGCTGCGTGCTGCCCAAGGTCGCCGCTGTTCCGACCATGGTTTCAATAGGTTTAAGTAAGTTTTGCGTGTTGGTAGTGGCCTCAAAACGAAAGCGCTCCATCAAATCTTTGGCATTGGTGCGCGTCATCGAGTCATTTGTTGTGTACGTAAACCACAGCATGGCTGTAAAGATAGGTACAACCAAAATGACAAACAGCAAGACAATACTGGGACGCAGGCGGATATTTGAATACTTTGTCATAGAACTAATGCGGCACTAAGCACCGTTAAACCTTAGAAAGTGGCAAAAAATCAATTTAATTCTGCATTAAAACAAGAAAATTAATATGAGGCGAGTATTAATTTATTGCTTTAGTATACATGCGCATTTTGGGCTCAAGTATCTGGCATCTGCCTAGTCCCGTAAAATAGGTTCTTTGCCCACTTACAAATTTCTTCATGACCGATATCTTGCAACCCGGCCTACAGTCCCTCTCAAAATCTTTCGAACCCGTTGCCATTGAAGCGCTGTGGGGGCCAGAGTGGGAGAAACGGCACTATGCTGACGCTGGTTTCAGAGGGACGCAGCAGGCAAAAACTGATGCGCCCGCGTTCTCTATCCAGCTGCCACCACCAAATGTGACTGGTACCTTGCATATGGGCCATGCGTTTAACCAGACCATCATGGATTCCTTGACCCGCTACCACCGAATGAGCGGTTTTAACACCGCGTGGATTCCCGGTACAGACCATGCAGGTATTGCAACCCAAGTCGTGGTCGAGCGCCAATTGCAAGCCCAAGGCATCAGCCGGCACAGCATGGGCGATACACCGTTTGAGTCGCGCAAAAACTTCGTCTCCAAAGTGTGGGAGTGGAAAGAGCAAAGCGGCAACACCATCACCACCCAGATGCGCCGCATGGGTGCGAGCGTGGACTGGAGCCGCGAATATTTCACCATGGATCCCAAGCTGTCCAAAACGGTCACTGAAACCTTTGTGCGCCTGTACGAGCAGGGCTTGATCTACCGTGGTAAGCGCCTTGTAAACTGGGACCCGGTGCTAAAATCAGCCGTGAGTGACCTAGAAGTTGAAAACGAAGAGCGCAACAGCTTTATGTGGCACATCGAGTACCCGTTCAGTGATGGTCCGCAAATTTTGGGCGACGGAACGACAGCCACAGGCTTGCACATAGCAACGACTCGCCCAGAAACCATGCTGGCTGATGGTGCTTTGTGTGTCCACCCCGAAGACGAACGTTACAAACACCTGGTCGGTAAATTTGTTGATTTGCCACTGTGCGACCGCAAAATTCCGGTGATTGCTGACGACTTTGTAGACCGTGAATTTGGCAGTGGTTGCGTCAAAATCACCGGTGCGCATGACTTTAACGACTACGCTTGCAGCCAGCGCCACAACCTGCCTTTGATCACCATTTTCACGTTGGATGCCAAAATCAACGAAAACGGTCCTGCCGCCTACCAAGGTATGGACCGCTACGACTGCCGTTTTGAAAGATTTAGAAACCCAAGGCTTCCTGCAAAAAGCCGTGCCGCACAAAAACATGGTGCCGATTTGCACGCGCACTGGCCAAGTTATCGAGCCGATGTTGACGGATCAGTGGTTTGTCGCTATGACAAAAAAGCCAGAAAACGGCGTATCTATTGCCCAAGGTGCTATTGATGCTGTAGCGTCTGGTGATGTTAAATTTGTACCTGAGAACTGGGTCAACACTTACGACCAATGGATGAACAACATTCAGGATTGGTGCATTTCTCGCCAGCTCTGGTGGGGGCATCAAATTCCCGCTTGGTACGACGAAGACGGCAAAGTCTATGTTGCGCGTAACGAAGCCGATGCTATTTTGCAATTTGAGGCCGTTAAGGCGTTGAAGCTGCAGGAGTTAAATGAGTTAGAAGCCCTGATTTTGAAGGCGGAGTTGAATGGGATAGATGTTGCTACAAAGTATCCAACTCAAATAGAACAACAGAATAATCTTAATAAATTTTTACTATCTAATTTAACGCGTGATGAGGACGTGCTGGACACTTGGTATTCATCCGCCCTTGTGCCATTCAGCACCATGGGTTGGCCTGAGCAGACCGAAGACATGGATTTGTACCTGCCATCTAGCGTGCTGGTCACAGGGTACGACATCATCTTCTTCTGGGTTGCCCGCATGATCATGATGACCAAGCACTTC
>JBEGUP010000212.1:0-3876 GCA_041178825.1 Pseudomonadota bacterium
GATGGAGGAGCTGTTTCGCGGCAGCGTGTCACAAACCAGCGTTTACCCCCGTGAAATCGTGCTTCGCGCCCTGCACCACAACGCCACCAGCGTGGTGCTGAGCCACAACCACCCCAGCGGCGGCGTGCAGCCCTCCAAAGCCGATGAATCGTTGACCAAAACCCTGAAAGCAGCGCTGGCGCTGGTGGATGTGCGGGTGCTGGACCACATCATTGTGAGCCAAGGGCAGACGGCTTCGATGATGGAGATGGGTTTGGTATAGGGGTCATATTTGACTTGCTACAATGATTTTTTACGCCATTTATTTAGTCAAACTGAGAACGCCATGCAACCAACCGCACAACCTAACACCAAGCCACAAAACCCCAATTTCTCATCAGGCCCCTGCGCCAAGCGCCCCGGCTATGACGTGAGCAAGCTGCAACTCGATGTGCTGGGTCGCTCGCACCGCTCGGTTTTGGGCAAAAAGGCGCTGGGTTTGGCGTGTTCTGAGACAGCCCGCATTTTGGGTTTACCCGAAGGCTACCGCGTCGCCGTCGTGCCCGGCTCAGACACGGGCGCGATTGAAATGGCGATGTGGTCCATGCTGGGCGCACGCGGCGTGGATGTGCTGGAGTGGGAATCTTTCAGCGCGGGCTGGACGACAGATATTGTCAAACAGCTCAAACTGCCCAACACCAACGTCATCACCGCTGACTATGGCGATTTGACGGACATGGGCAAAGTCAATTTTGACAACGACGTGGTGTTTGTGTGGAACGGCACGACTTCGGGCGTGAAAGTGCCGAATGGTGACTGGATTCCCGCCAACCGCGCTGGACTCACGCTGTGCGATGCGACATCTGCCGTGTTTGCGATGGAGATGCCGTGGGAGAAACTGGACGTCATCACCTACTCGTGGCAAAAAGTGCTGGGCGGCGAAGGTGCGCACGGCATGCTGATTTTGAGCCCACGTGCTGTGGAGCGTATCGAAGCTTACAACCCACCTTGGCCTATGCCTAAGGTGTTCCGCATGAAATCGGGCGGCAAACTGACTGAAGGTTTATTCAAAGGCGAAACGATCAATACACCGTCCATGCTGTGCGTGTCAGACTATCTGGACGCGCTGCAATGGGTGGAATCGATTGGCGGCGTGAAGGGAACGATGGCTCGCAGCGAGGCCAACCTGGCAGTGATTGAAGATTTCGTCGCTAATAACGACTGGATTTCCTTCCTCGCCAAAGACAAAGCTACCCGCTCCAACACCAGCGTCTGCCTGACGTTGACTGCGACCGAAGAACAGGTAAAAAAGATGATCAAACTGCTGGACACCGAAGGCGTGGCCTACGACATTGGGGCGTACAAAGACGCGCCCGCCGGTTTGCGGATCTGGTGCGGTGCGACTGTGGAAGCGTCGGATTTGAAGGCGCTGATGCCTTGGTTGACCTGGGCTTATGAAGAAGTGACAAAAAACTAAGTCACCGCATACTTTTAAATCCACTCCGTGAAAGAGATAGCCATGTACAAAGTCAGAACCTACAACGCGATCTCAGTCAAAGGACTGGAATGCTTTCCGCGTCAATCGTTCGAGGTCGGCAGCGACATCAGCCAGCCCGATGCATTTTTGCTGCGCAGCCAAAAGCTGCAAGGCGTGGAAGTACCCAAATCACTCTTAGCCGCCGCCCGCGCTGGCGCTGGCGTCAATAACGTGCCGATTGACGAGTACAGCAAGCTGGGCGTCGTCGTTTTCAACACCCCGGGCGCGAACGCCAATGCGGTCAAAGAACTGGTGATGGCCGGCATGCTGCTGGCGACGCGCGGCATTTTGCCGGGCATGGCCTATGTCAATTCACTCACCACCATGACGGAAGCGGCTGAAATGTCCGCCCACCTGGAAAAAGAAAAAGCCCGCTTCGCCGGTGGTGAGATCAAAGGCAAAACGCTGGGTATTGTGGGCTTAGGAGCGATTGGCTCCATGGTCGCCGACATGGCGCTGGCCATGGGCATGAAGGTGGTGGGGTTTGACCCCGCGCTGTCGATCGACGCCGCTTGGCGGCTGTCCAGCGAGGTCTCCCGCATGGAAAACCTGCAGGCGCTGCTGGCGCGGTCGGACTACATCTCGCTGCATGTCCCCGCCATGGATGCCACTAAGCACCTGATCAACGACGCCGCTTTAGCGCTGACCAAACCCGGAGCAGTGCTGCTGAACTTTGCGCGGGAAACGATTGTGGATTCTGCCGCTGTCAAGCGCAGTTTGGACGCAGGCAAACTAGGCCAATACGTTTGCGACTTCCCAGAGCCGGATTTGCTCAACCACCCCCAAGTTATCGCCATGCCGCACATCGGTGCGAGCACCGAAGAGTCCGAAGAAAACTGCGCCGTCATGGCCGCCAACCAGCTGATGGATTACCTGGAAAACGGCAACATCGTCAATTCGGTCAATTTCCCCGCAGTAGCGATGGGTCGGGTCGCTGGAACGACCCGCATCACCTTCTCCAACGACAACGTTTCTGGCGTTTTAGGTCACGTTTTGTCCGTCTTGGCGGATAAAAAAGTCAACGTCATCGACATGATGAACAAAAGCCGGGGCGAGCTTGCATTCAACATCATCGACGTGGAGAGTAAACCGGGCGATGAGGTCATCAGTGCCATTGCCGCTGCTGAGCATGTGATTCGGGTACGGGTGATTTGAAAAAAGCCCAAGCGTATAACAACACGCTTGAGCTCCATACCAACTTTTTAAGATTGAATGTCTCTAAATCAACTGACTTAATTTAGCCCAGCAAATCCTCAGGCCGTTTGCTGGATACCAGACAACACCCAACCAGTGTTACCCTGGCGTGGCTTCATCAGATGCCAAATCTCATCAAACGACTCATCAGGCTCTGCACTGCCATCGCGCATCACGCCGGTAAAGCGTACGCTGACCACATAGCGCTCGGCTCCTTCCTCGACTTCAACCACTTCCGCCTGGATGCTCACCACATCGTGCTTCTGCGCCACGGCACCCCGTTCGGCCAGTTCCATCTTGAGTTCAGCAAACATCTCTGGGGTGGTGAACTGGCGAATATCGTCCAAATTACCCGCATCATTGGCAGCTTGCAAGCGAATGAAGTTGACTTTGGCATTGCGTTCAAATGCTGCCGCGTCAAAATCAGCAGGCAAACGCTCTGCGTAAGTCGGGCTTGCGCCCAGAGAGGAACCAATCATCGAGCCGCCGCTTGGCATGGCAACCTTGTAAGCGGGTGTCGATTGTTGCTCTGTCGGGCCAGCGCCCACCGTTGCATATTGCATACCCGTGCCTGCGGGTCTACCCATCGACTGATTCGCGGCAGCGCGCCTGCGCATGAAGAAACCAATCGCGACCATGACAGCCGCCGCCAAAAGCCCAATCATGAGCATGGAGGCCAACTCATCCCCAAAACCCAGATGAGATGCCAGTGCTGCCAAACCCAAGCCTGCTGCCAGCCCCGCCACAGGCCCCATCCATGAACGCTTAGGCGCAGCGGCGGCCGCAGCGCCTGCGCCAGCCGTCGCAGCCGAGGCCTGTGCCGGTGCTGCAGGTGCCTTGTCCGTACTTGCCTGGCGCTGTGTACCCATGGATTTGCCGGATCCCATGCGTTTAGCAGCTTCCGCATCCATGGCAACGGTCGAAAGACCGAGCGTCAACACGACGGCCAGTATTGAGAGAATTTTATTCATGTGAATCTCCTATAAAAAGTATTGAGGTCCTGAGATTAACAATATAAATGCCACTTTAAAAGCAGCATTTATGATAAATATACTTCGTAAAATACTGAGTGTTAGCAGCAAGCAAAGTTTTATGGATACTTGTCATTGAAGCAGGTAGCCACGTTCAGTTGTATGGGAGACGCAATCTTAATGCTCACGGCTCTT
>JBEGUP010000213.1:0-4170 GCA_041178825.1 Pseudomonadota bacterium
GCTCTGGGTCGCGCCACCAACGAAGATGGATGCGCATCAGTTGAGCGAAGAAGGTCATTACGGCGTGTTGGGTAGCGCTGGCGCACGTATGGAAATGCCGGGCTGCAGCTTGTGCATGGGCAACCAAGCGCAGGTAAAAGAGGGCGCAACCGTGTTCTCCACCTCAACCCGTAACTTCCCGAACCGTTTGGGTAAAAACAGCAATGTCTACCTCGGTTCTGCAGAGTTGGCAGCCATCTGCTCTAAGCTAGGCCGCATCCCGACCAAAGCCGAATACATGGCCGACATGGGCGTGTTGACCGCAGCTAGTGGTCAGATTTACCAATACATGAACTTTGACAAAATGCCAGACTTCACTGAGGTGACGGACGCTGCTGACAAGGCTGCTGCCGCCGCAGCTTAAACCAATCTACAGAGCAGCATAGTAAAAAGCCCTGCAAGGTTAAGTTTGCAGGGCTTTTTTATCTTTAAATATGGTTGTAGACGTCGTATTTATTGCCTAAACAGCTATTAAATAGATAGTAAATTTCTATGAAGACGCATGACACTTAGAGCCTGAAGTTAGATCAACTTCGCATGCTTCTCAATCACCACTGATATCTACAAATGTGTAATTTACACAGATTGCGCCAACGCTCGACAATGCGCCACCCTTCTGCCCAATCACCTAGACCATTTGCGTCATTGATATGCCACAGGAGACTATGGAAATATGCTCTACCATAGCTGCTGATCACCGATAACGCTATTGCTAAATGTAGCAATAAACCCAAAGGAAAATCTGATGAACCACTTACTTATTATGCTGGCTGTCTTTGTATCGATGAGTGCATCTTTTGCTGCCGATAACGTTGGTCTGAAGACTTTGAGTATTCCAGCCGCGCACCACACTAGCAACATCAAAATGACTGTTATGTACCCTGCAGAGGGGGGTAATAAAACGGTACTTGGTGAAAATGCAGTATTTTTTGGTGTAACGGTCTACGAGCAGGCAAAAGCTTTGCAAGGCAAGTACCCGCTAATACTTCTTTCTCATGGCTGGGGTGGTAATAATACGAGGATGAGTTGGCTGAGTGCAGGTCTTGCCGCAAGGGGGGCCATCGTAGTGGCCGTTAATCATCCTAATAGCAGCACTGGAGATCTCCAATATCAAAGCGCCCTCAACCATTGGACGCGTGTTCAAGATTTAACTCTAGCATTAGACTACCTGCTCAAAGAGCCAAACTTAGCTGCATCAATTGATCCCACACGAATTTATTCAGCTGGTTATTCCTATGGCGGCTGGACTGCTCTTTCAATAGCTGGGTTAAAAGGCCGACGTGAAGGCTTTCATCAATATTGCAAAGCGGCCGGCGTGGACTCTGATTTTTGCCGCGAGTTGAAAAATCGAGGTGTTGAAATATTGGCCCTTGACAGCACAAAGTATCAAGCTTCTTACAAAGACAAACGCATTATCGCAACAGCCGCTATCGATCCTGGTCTGACTTGGGGGTTGACTGCAAGCGATGTAGCAGAACTTGACATACCAGTTCTGCTCATTAGTCTCGGTCAAGGAAAAGACCGTCTTCAAGCCACTGACACAAGTGCAACTGGTAGCAATCTCGAAGCTCTGCTGCCCACTGCAAAGGTCGCGCATGTCGCACCTGCTATGCATTTCACCGCACTTGGCATTTGCAAGCCAGCTGCTGAAGCTATTTTGATCGAAGAAAAGGATGATCCTGTTTGCACGGACCCTGCTGGAACCGATCGCAAGGCGGTGATCGAAAGAGTTATTGAGCTATTGACGAAACATTTCGCGCTCACTTGAAACGATGAAGTCACCGCACTTTTACCTACGGGTAATACAGGTTACGCCCCACGTACTGATTGAAGGGTAGTTGCGCTTACCGTCTTCTAAGGTTATCACGAATTATGACCACCTTAGAAAACCTAAAATCTACCTGTATCAGTTGAATTTGTTATCTAAGAAGCTATGAAATCATTAGTAATTTGAGTCAAATTTAATGGTTATCACGCGGCACAGCTGACCCACGTTTGCCCACTAAAAAGTCTAAATCAACGCCTTCATCGGCTTGCAGGACGTGGTCGATGTACAGCTTCCAGTAGCCTGAGTCCATTGGTGGTTTAGGTGCTTTCCAGCTAGAGAGTCGTTTGGCTAATTCTTCGTCGCTGATGTGCAGATGCAATTTTCGCTCTGGCACATTCAATTCAATCATGTCACCGTTTTGCACCACGGCCAAAGGTCCACCCGCAGCCGCTTCAGGTGCTGTATGCAACACGACTGTTCCATACGCTGTGCCACTCATGCGGGCATCGCTGATGCGCACCATGTCGGTGATGCCTTTGCGCAAAATTTTTGGTGGCAGGGGCATGTTGCCCACCTCAGCCATGCCTGGGTAACCTTTGGGGCCGCAGTTTTTAAGAACCATAACGCAGGTTTCGTCAATATCCAAATCTTCGTCGTCAATACGTTTGTGGAAGTCTTCGATGTTCTCAAACACCACGGCACGGCCTGTATGTACCAGCAGTGAAGGCGTGGCTGCGCTGGGTTTGATGACCGCGCCGCGAGGTGACAGATTACCTTTCAAAATGGCGATACCTGCTTTCTCTTTGAAAGGGGTTGCCAAAGGCGTGATTACATCGGTGTTGTAGTTTTCTGCACTCGCGATATTTTGCGCAACGGTTTGCCCAGTGACGGTCACAATGTCTTGGTGCAACAAGTGCGAAATTTCTTTCATTACCGCTGGTAAACCGCCAGCGTAGCAAAAATCTTCCATCAGGTATTTGCCAGAGGGTTGCAGGTTGACCAAACAGGACAAATCGCTGGCGAGACGGTCAAAATCTTCAATCGCCAGCTCGACGCCAATACGACGCGCCATCGCTACCAAATGAATCACTGCATTGGTCGATCCGCCAATGGCTGCTAATGTGACAATAGCGTTTTCAAAGGCTTTGCGCGTCATCACTTTGGATAACTTCATGTCTTCATGCACCATCTCAACCGCGCGTCGCCCAGCCATACGTGCCAATACATTGCGGCGTCCATCAACTGCAGGGTACGCAGCATTGCCAGGCAGACCAATTCCCAAGGCTTCTACCATGCTGGCCATCGTCGAAGCTGTGCCCATCGTCATGCATGAGCCGTGGCTACGGTGCATGCAGCTTTCAGCCTCAAAAAAGTCTTGCAACTTCAATGTGCCTGCACGAACTTGCTCACTCATGCTCCACACGCCCGTACCCGAGCCCAGTTCTTGGCCGCGCCATTTGCCACTGAGCATAGGACCACCACTCACGCCAATGGTGGGTAAGTCAACACTGGCTGCACCCATCACCAAAGACGGCGTGGTTTTGTCGCAGCCCATGAGCAACACGACACCGTCAATCGGGTTGCCACGAATGCTTTCTTCGACGTCCATACTCGCTAAGTTGCGATACAACATGGCGGTAGGTCGCAGCAGTGTTTCGCCCAATGACATCACAGGGAATTCGAGTGGAAAGCCTCCCGCCTCATAGACGCCAATTTTGACTTGTTCTGCGAGCGTACGAAAGTGTGAATTACAAGGTGTGAGTTCGCTGAAGGTGTTGCAAATACCAATCACTGGACGACCATCAAACTGGTCATGCGGCACGCCTTTGCCTTTGACCCAGCTGCGGTAGGCAAAACCATCCCGATCTTGTCGTCCAAACCATTGTTGGCTGCGAAGTTCATGGGTTGGTTTTTTAGGCGTTTGACTCATTTGAAATGTAAATATTGAGGTAGTGGATGAAAATTTCGGGTATACCCTGAGATACTAATAGTCTTATGGTAATACGATAGAGACATTAACGCAAACATTGATTTAGTTCAAGTGCAAGGTTAAAAATAACAGTTTTAGCCACACTAGTTTTATAGATTTTTAAAGTTTTGGAGCTGATTTGTCGAAGCCAGAAATATTAACGGTTGCTAAACTGTGGCCACCTTATCTCGAAGAGTTGCAAAAGACATATGTTGTGCATGATCGTACACATGAGTTAGACGCTGCAGCTTTTGCGCAAATCGCACCGCGAATCAGAGCCATAGCCGGTGGTGGCGAGTCGCAGGTGACGCGTGCCTTGATGGATCAATTGCTGGCGCTTGAGATGATTTCCGTCTTTGGTGTTGGGTATGACCGCTACGATGTGGCTACAGCA